>NZ_KV819523.1:0-224235 GCF_001815175.1 Corynebacterium sp. HMSC034H07 | reverse complement strand
AGGTTCCAGGCGTCGAGGGTTTTCTTTACTTTTGAAACATAGGTTTCAATCAGTGTGAGGGTGCTCAGGCTGTGGCGTTGGGCAAGGGCTGCTGCACGTGCTTTCTTTTGCTTACCGGTGTAGCGGGTGGGGCCGAAGTACACCTGGTGCAGGCCTGCGAGTTCGGTGGCGTCGGCTGGGTCAGCGCCGAGCGCGCGAAGCTCATCGGGTGTGCCAGGTATATGCTCCACCAGCGCAATCCCCGAGTTGCGGAGGCGGAGGTAGGTTTCGATATCCCCCATGGGCACAGAGACTAAAACAGCACTCCCGACCCCGCAACCGGAAGAAGAAAAACCCTGCTCGCGAGTAGTTTTGTGAGCAGGGTAGGTGGTATCTAGAGGACCGCGTTGCGCACCTTCGTGAAGTGGACCTTGTATCGCGTATCCACATCCACGTCAGGGAACGCGGCACGGAAGTCCCGGTCGTTGACTTCGATGGCGTCCTTGATTCGCAGCAACGGGGTATCGGGATCTGCCAGGACCTCGTACTGCAGAGTCGGCCGCGAGCGGTCGTAGGCGACGAGCCGCGAGACCTTCTCCACGCCCTCAACCTCAGCGAGGGTATCCGCCACCGCGCCTGCAATAGCGGACATCTCAGTTTTAATCGCGCCCTCCTCATTCGATTGTTCCGAAGATACCGAGCTAAACCGATGGTGCCGCAGGTTGCTGATCACAAGCCACAGACCGGCTAGGGCGCAGACAATCGTCGCCAAGCCCAGCGCATAGGGCCACCAGCCCTGCTCCGGTAAGCCCGCCCATGTGTCGTGGTCAACCCACGTTGCCAGGTAGGTGGCAAAAGACACGTCGAAGTGAATGAGAATCGGCCACGCGCCCAGAGCAATGAGAAGGACTCCCACAATGGCAAGGATCGTACGGTCCACGCCGGCAAGCGCCTTAGACATTAGCGATCTCCTCCTGTTCATCCTCAAGCACGACGGTGATGTCCGGAGCCGGGGTAATGGCCGCGAGTGCCGCGGTCACTGCCTCAGTTACGCGCTCTTTAAGCTGCGCGTCGTCGGCATCGCCCGTCGCAGTCACCGTAATGCGCGCATGGTCCTTAGAGATCCGCGCCCTACTACGCGCCGCCGTGGTTCCCGGCACCCGACGCGCCGTTGCCGACGCCACCCGCGCAATGTCCACCGCGCGCAACCACATCGACGCATCCTCGGAGCCAATCCGCACGTGCGTTCTCTTCCGCGGCGCACACGCCGCCCACAACAAAAACAGTCCGATGAGGATGGCCGCACCGCCGGCCACCAGCATCCACCCGTGGATCTCCGGGGAGGACATCACATCGATGAACGGCTGCAACCACGACGCAGCGCCCTCATCGGCACCCACGACCCAGGCCTCACGCCCCACGACCACGGCGGCGACGAGCAGGACGACGCCCAGGATGATGGTCCAGCCGCGCGCCGGCGGGGAGGCCTTCGGGCGTTGACCAAAGCCAACGGGCAGGGAGCTCTCACTCATAATGGCCTCCTATCGTTGATCGTGATGGCGCGCAGCGGCGCCGGGCGCGGGACGTCTACCCGGCGTGTGAACTGGGCCGAGGGCCGAATCTCAATCGGGCGCAGCTGGAGCGGCTCGGCGTGCGGGGAGCGCAGCGCTGGTGCCTGTGGAACGTCCACGTGCCGCGGCTGGACCGGGCGGGGAGTAGTGATGCGGCGCAACGCGAATTCCTGGGGCGACGCCACCGAACGAACGTTGACGGGCGCGGGGTCAGCAATAACGCGCAGCGGCCGCGGCGCTGCCGTAACGATTGGCCGAAGCTCGTCGTAGCGCTGCTCTGAAGGGCCGAAACCTTCCGTGCGAACCGCAACCTCGGATGGCGCGGCAACACCCCGCACCCGCGGTCCCTCCGGTGCCGCCACGGCACGTACCGTAGCCTCGCGTGGGACCTCGATGTGGCGCACGGGCGCGCCGTTCGCGGTGGTGATGGGTTTGAGGACACGCTCCGGAACAATCGCCGGGATCTGCGCCGGCAGCGGCGCCCGTGTCTCGACCGCCAAGGCAGTCGTGCGTTCGCCTGCCACGGCGCCACCCACGGTGACGTTGACGCGGGTGGTCCGGAAACCGGTGAAGTCACGCACGGCCTCTCGTATCGCGGTGCGAACGGCCGCCGCAACGTCGGTGACGGGGGAGGGCCAGTAGACGGCGATATCGACGTCGACAGCCACCATCTGCGTATCCGGATCCATCTGCGCCATCACGCGCGGAAAGGCGCGGCCGGCCAGGCCGGCAAGTTTGGCGTCGACAGCCGCGGTTCCCGGCACACTCGCGATGGCGGAGCTAATCACCTTCTCCATCGCGCGCAGAGAAAAGCGGGTGCGGCCGTGTTTGGCGGTGCTCACTAGCCTCGGCCTCTATCCTGGCCGACCACGCCCTTCCATACCGCAGTGAGGTCGATGCGGCCGTCGAAATGCGCGCCAATCACGCCACCGACTGCGGCGAGCAGCACCGCGAGCGCGACGTACCACACGCCGAGGTAGATGAAAAAGGCCAGAACCAAGCCGGCGATCACGCCGAGGGAGGTGTAATTCTTCATGGTTTTCCTTTAGTTCTGTGGGTCGGTTCCTTTTAGACCGCGTCGTCGAAGACAACGTCCACGCGGCGCACCGCGGGCCAGGTGGCGCGGACGGTGGTGCGGGTGGCGTCGCCAAGCTCGGTGAGGGGAACGCCAGCGCTGACATCGACGACGATGTGCAGCTCCAGGTGCGTGTCATCCTGCGGGCGGGGGCGGCGGATGCCGTGCACGCGCTCACCGGGGAAGAGCAGCGCGACCTCCCCGAACCGGCCGGGCGAAAGCTTGGCGACGCCCCTCAGATCCGTCACCGCCTCCGCTATGGACGTGGCAATGGGGAGGGTGAGCTCGGCAGAGGTCACGTTATGCCTGGCCCTGGGTAACTGCCGGGGCCGTTTCGGCGGACTCGTCTTCTTCGCGCGGCAGCTTGACGTCGTGGACGACGACGTCGACGCGATCGACGGACAGACCGGTCATGCGCTCGACCGCATTCATGATGTTGCGGCGAATAGCCTCGGCAAGCTCGTGGATGGCCACGCCGTACTCGGCGATGATAGCGATATCAATGGAGGCGGTGCCGTTGTTCACCTCGACGGAAACACCCTGGCGTACGTCCTCGGAAGCACCGAAGGATTCACGGATGGAGCCCATCATGCGGGCGCCACCGCCGCCGAGCGCGGCGACGCCGGAGACCTCGCGGGCAGCGATGCCGGCGATCTTGGACACAACGACATCATCGATGCGGGTGGTGCCGAAATCGGTCTCCAGGTTCTTGTTGCGCTCCGGGGCAGGGGCCGGGGTGGCGTCGTTAGCCGGGGCGGTCTGCTCGGCGACGTCCTTGGGGGTGGTGTTCTCAGCCATGGTGGATCCCTCTCACTGTGTAGTTGATGTAGGTCTGTATCTACGCCACGAGCTTAACCTCGAACGCGGTCCGCGGGGCGGCGGAGAGTCAATCCTTGGCCAAAACGTGATGTTACCCACTGTTTCCGCAGGAGTTTGGAAAACGCGAGGTTACGTGCTTAAATACAGGGGTTGCTTTAACACAGCGGCGTAGCCGCAGGCTTCAGCCTGTAGGGCGTCGTTGCTGGTAAGGCGAACATGACACCTTTGTTGTGGAGTTCTTCTGGAACTACACGCGAAGGTCATCCGATCGGGCTAGGTCCGCGCTTGAGCAGAGACAATCCCGAGAAGATGGACCGGAGAAGGGGCATGGCAAATAAACAGCGGCAGTATATGAATAAGACTTTGGTTGCGGATCATTGAGATCTAACGCCCCAGTCTTCTTCCTATTTACTTTGACTACGGGTCTTGTACCCCGTCACGAGCACTGCACTCTGGGCTTTTGCCTTAAGTCACTCTCGTGGTCGTCATGACAGTCAGACAACTGGCGTTGAGCCATGGCTTCCAGCCCGGACAACGTTATAGAGAAATCGAGAAGCAATTTCCCACCGCTTCACGCCCCGGATAGGCCGGGAATGTGAAAGTGGGGAAGCGAGGAAGAGGATAAGCGTGGCGGGACAAAAAATCCGCATTCGGCTGAAGGCCTACGACCACGAGGCCATCGACGCTTCTGCTAAGAAGATCGTCGAGACCGTTACCCGTACGGGTGCTCGTGTTGTCGGCCCGGTGCCGCTCCCAACCGAGAAGAACGTATACGCCGTTATTCGTTCTCCGCACAAGTACAAGGACTCTCGCGAGCACTTCGAGATGCGCACTCACAAGCGCCTCATCGACATTCTCGACCCGACCCCGAAGACCGTTGACGCCCTTATGCGCATCGACCTTCCGGCAAGCGTCGACGTGAATATCCAGTAAGCGATCGACACAACGTATTTGGTGGAGAACAAACAATGAGTGAAAACGAGATCAAGGGAATTCTGGGCACCAAGCTCGGCATGACCCAGGTCTTCGACGAGGAGAACCGCGTTGTGCCGGTGACCGTCGTCGAGGCTGGCCCGTGCGTGGTTACCCAGATCCGTACGAAAGAAACCGATGGCTACAACGCCATCCAGATTGCCTTCGGCGAGAAGGACCCGCGCAAGGTCAACAAGCCTGCAACCGGTCACTTCAAGAAGGCTGGCGTGACCCCGCGCCGTTACGTCGCTGAGATCCGCATGGACGATACCTCCGCATACGAGGTCGGCCAGGAGGTCAAGGTGGATATCTTCGAGGGCGTGTCCTTCGTCGACGTCACCGGCACCACCAAGGGTCACGGCTACGCTGGCGCCATGAAGCGCCACGGCTTCGCAGGCCAGGGCGCTGCCCACGGTAACCAGGCTGCTCACCGCCGCGTTGGTGGCATTGGTGGCGCTTCGTTCCCGGGCCGCGTCTTCAAGGGTAAGCGCATGGCTGGCCGCATGGGCCAGGACCGCGTGACCACCCAGAACCTGAAGATTCAGAAGATTGATGCCGAGTCCAACCTGCTGCTCATCAAGGGTGCTATCCCGGGTGCGCGCGGTGGCCTCGTCACCGTTAAGACCGCAGTGAAGGGCGGTGCACACGCATGAGCAACCTCAAGCTAGACGTCCAGACCGCTGACGGTAAGACCAACGGCACCGTTGAGTTGCCGGCCGAGCTCTTTGACACCGAGGCATCCATTGCTCTGATGCACCAGGTTGTCAACGCACAGCTCGCTGCCGCTCGTCAGGGTACCCACAAGACCAAGACTCGCGGCGAGGTCCGCGGCGGTGGTCGCAAGCCGTTCCGCCAGAAGGGCACCGGCCGCGCCCGTCAGGGCTCCATCCGTGCTCCGCACTACACCGGCGGTGGCACCGTGCATGGCCCGGTTCCGCGCGACTACTCCCAGCGCACCCCGAAGCGCATGATCAAGGCTGCTCTCTACGGCGCACTGTCCGACCGTGCACGTAACGAGCGCATCCACGTCATCGAGGAGCTCGTCCCGGGTCAGACCCCGTCCACCAAGCAGGCCAAGGCTTTCATCGAGCGCCTCACCGACCGCAAGAATGTTCTTCTGGTCATCGGCCGCGAGGACATCAATGCTCGCCGCAGCGCCAACAACCTGCCGAACGTCCAGATCTTGGACGCCGGCCAGCTGAACACCTACGACGTTCTCTACTCGGACGACGTTGTGTTCTCCGTTGAGGCTCTGCACACCTTCGTCGAGCGCGCTACCGGCGCCGCCGAGGAAGCTAAGGAGGAGAAGTAATGGCTAAGCTCGCTAACCCGCGCGACGTCATCATCGCACCGGTTGTGTCCGAGAAGTCCTACGGCCTGATGGAGCAGAACGTCTACACGTTCTACGTCTCCACGGACTCCAACAAGACCCAGATTAAAGATGCCGTCGAGCAGATCTTCGGCGTGAAGGTTGCTTCCGTGAACACCGTGAACCGTGCAGGTAAGCGCAAGCGCACCCGCACCGGCTTCGGTCAGCGTAAGTCCACCAAGCGCGCCTACGTGACGCTCCGTGAAGGCAGCGACTCCATCGACGTCTTCGGCGGTTCTGCTAGCTAGCAGAACGGCTTAAAGAGCCGATAAGGAAAAGGAAGAATTATGGCTATTCGTAAGTACAAGCCGACAACTCCGGGTCGCCGCGCATCCTCCGTGTCCGAGTTCGAGGAAATCACTCGCTCGACCCCGGAGAAGTCCCTGCTGCGCCCGCTGAGCAAGACTGGTGGTCGTAACAACTACGGCCGCATCACCACCCGCCACATCGGCGGTGGCCACAAGCGCCGTTACCGTCTCATCGACTTCCGTCGTACCGACAAGGACGGCATCCCTGCAAAGGTCGCTCACATCGAGTACGACCCGAACCGTACCGCTAACATCGCCCTCCTGCACTACGCAGACGGCGAGAAGCGCTACATCATCGCCCCGAAGGGCTTGAAGCAGGGCACCATCGTTGAGGCTGGTCCGAACGCAGATATCAAGGTTGGCAACAACCTGCCGCTGCGCAACATCCCGACCGGTACCACCATCCACGCTGTGGAGCTCAAGCCGGGCGCTGGCGCTAAGCTGGCTCGCTCCGCTGGTGCCTCCATCCAGCTGCTGGGTAAGGAAGGCAAGTACGCCATCCTGCGTATGCCGTCCTCCGAGATCCGTCGCGTCGACATCCGTTGCCGCGCCACCGTCGGTGAGGTTGGCAACGCCGACCAGATGAACATCCGTTGGGGCAAGGCCGGCCGTATGCGTTGGAAGGGCGTCCGCCCGACCGTCCGCGGTGTCGTTATGAACCCGGTCGACCACCCGCACGGTGGTGGTGAGGGTAAGACCTCGGGTGGTCGCCACCCGGTGTCGCCGTGGGGCCACAAGGAAGGCCGCACCCGCAACCCGAACCGTTACTCGAACAACATGATCGTGCGCCGTCGTCGCCCGAACAAGAAGCGCTAAGAGGAGGTAAACAATGCCACGCAGCCTTAAGAAGGGCCCGTTCGTCGATGAGCACCTCCTCAACAAGGTTGATGCTCAGAACGAGGCCGGCACCAAGCAGGTCATCAAGACCTGGTCTCGCCGCTCCACCATCCTGCCCGACTTCATCGGTCACACCTTCGCCGTCCACGACGGTCGTAAGCATGTCCCGGTGTTCGTCGAGGACTCCATGGTTGGTCACAAGCTCGGTGAGTTCGCACCCACCAAGACCTTTAAGGGTCACGTTAAGGACGACAAGAAGGGACGTCGATAAGCGATGAGTGACACCATCACCTCCGCATCCGCAACGGCTCGCTACGTCCGCGTTACCCCGATGAAGGCACGCCGCGTCATCGACCTGGTCCGCGGTAAGTCCGTAGCCGAGGCACTTGCAATCCTGAAGTACGCTCCGCAGGGCGCCGCTGAGCCGGTTGCCAAGGTTGTTGCATCCGCAGCTGCCAACGCTGAGAACAACTTCGGTCTGGATCCGCGCACCCTGGTCATCTCCGAGGCATACGCCAACGAGGGTCCGACCATGCGTCGTTTCCAGCCGCGCGCACAGGGCCGCGCATTCATGATTCGTAAGCGCACCAGCCACATCACCGTGGTTGTCGAGAGCCAGAAGGAAGGGGCCAAGTAATGGGCCAGAAGATCCATCCTCACGGCCTACGTTTGGGCATCACTTCCGACTGGAAGACCCACTGGTACGCCGATAAGGACTACGCAAATTACGTAGCCGAAGACATCAAGATCCGCGAGTACCTGGAGAAGGGCCTCGACCGCGCCGGCATCGCCGACGTCGTCATCGAGCGCACTCGCGACCGCGTCCGCGTGGACATCCACACCGCCCGCCCGGGCATCGTGATTGGCCGCCGCGGTGCTGAGGCTGACCGCATCCGCCGCGAGCTGGAGAAGCTCACCGGCAAGATGGTCGCCCTCAACATTCTCGAGGTCAAGCAGGTCGACGCCAACGCAACCCTGGTTGCGCAGTCCATCGCTGAGCAGCTGGTGAACCGCGTGGCTTTCCGCCGCGCAATGCGCAAGGCCATCCAGTCCGCTATGCGCCAGCCGCAGGTTAAGGGTATTAAGATCCTCCTGGCTGGTCGTCTGGGCGGCGCTGAGATGTCCCGCACCGAGCGCTACCACGAGGGTCGCGTTCCGCTGCACACCCTTCGCGCCGAGATCGACTACGGCACCGCAGAGGCCCACACCACCTTCGGCCGCATTGGCATCAAGGTGTGGATCTACAAGGGTGACGTTGTCGGTGGCGTCCGCGAGTCCGAACTGAACGCTCCGGCGCAGGGCCGTGGCCGCGGCGACCGCAACGGTCGTCCGCGTCGTGGTGGCCAGCGTCGCCAGCGCGCACAGCAGAAGCAGGAGGGCTAATCCATGCTGATTCCTAAGCGCGTCAAGTACCGTCGTCAGCACCGCCCGACCCGCTCGGGTGTGTCCAAGGGCGGTAACCGCATCAACTTCGGTGACTACGCCATCCAGGCTCTCGAGCCGGCGTACATCACCAACCGCCAGATTGAGGCCGCACGTATTGCCATCAACCGCCACGTCAAGCGTGGTGGCAAGGTGTGGATCAACATCTTCCCGGACCGTCCGTTGACCCAGAAGCCGCTCGGCGTGCGTATGGGTTCCGGTAAGGGTCCCGTCGAGAAGTGGGTTGCCAACGTTAAGCCGGGCCGCATCCTCTTCGAGATGACCTACCCGAACGAGGCTACTGCCATCGAGGCTCTGCGCCGCGCTGGCCAGAAGCTTCCGTGCAAGGTCCGCATCATCAAGAAGGAGGACCAGTTCTAATGGCTACCGGTACCCCCGCCCACGAGTTCCGTGAGCTCGACAACGCTGAGCTGGAGAACCGCCTGAAGGATGCGAAGGAAGAGCTCTTCAACCTTCGTTTCCAGAAGGCCACCGGCCAGCTGACCAACAACCGCCGCATCGGCACGGTTAAGCGCGACATTGCCCGCATCTACACCGTTCTGCGCGAGCGCGAGCTGGGCCTGTCCGTTGCTCCGGGAGCTGAGGCTTAATCATGAGTGAGGCAAACGTGAACACTAAGAAGGAAAAGGGCGCTCGCAAGACCCGCACCGGCATCGTTGTCTCCGACAAGATGAATAAGACCATCGTTGTCGAGCTCGAAGACCGCAAGCAGCACGCCCTCTACGGCAAGATCATGCGCACTAACAAGAAGGTTAAGGCGCACGACGAGAACGAGACCGCCGGCATCGGCGACCGCGTTCTCATCGCCGAGACTCGCCCGCTGTCCAAGGACAAGCACTTCCGTCTCGTCGAGATCGTGGAGAAGGCTAAGTAAAATCTAGCCCTCTTCTACGTGAATAGCCCCCACGGTTATCGTGGGGGCTATTTTTGATCCTGCACGGCGCTCTTCTCCGAGACCAGATCCTCTAGCGCTCGCCGCGGTGTGTGAGCGCAATGGCAAGGCAAAACGCACTGAGCACCGCGCCGACCGCGAGAAGGAACGTGCCGATGCGGTAGGGCGTAGTGCTGGTCACGTCGATGGTGTTAAAGATCTGAACCCAGACCAACCAGCCTGCGATGAGCGTGCCCGCCCCGAGGGCGGTGAGCGCGCGCAGGCCGCGGGTGGGGCGTTGGGTGGGGGAGAAGGCGTGGTAGGAGGCGTCGATAAGCGCTAGCACGGCAAGGATGACCGATGTCCAGGCCGCGACGGGCACCGGGAGCAGGGCCGAGGTGCCGAAGAATACCGGCAGGAGGAAACATATCGCGACGAGAACGAGGAGAACCGCGTTCAACACCGCCGCGCGCAGGGGATAGTTCACAGCCGCGCCTCTACTTCGGTGCGTGTGGGCGGCTGGGCGCCGGTGCGTGAGACCGTGATCGCAGCGGCAGCCGCCGCAAACTGCAGGATCTCGCGCCAGTCTTCGGCGCTGAGCTCGGCTGCAGTCCCGTCCCGTTCAGCCAGAAGCGTCAGGAGTGCAGCCATCACCGTGTCGCCCGCGCCGATGGTGTCCGCCACCTCGACGTTCACCGGCGGGACCTCCAATGACACCGACGCCGTGCGTACGCTCAGCCCGTCCGCCCCGCGCGTGGTGACCACCACCGGTACCTGCTCCAGTGCCCCAGCCCCAAGGAAATCAACCTCTTCTTCACTGAGCTTCAGCAGCGTGACGTGGGGAAGCAGACTCAGCAGGAACTCGCGGTGCTCCGCAGTGGCGAAGAAGGGCCGGATATTCGGGTCCAGCGCCACCTTCGTCCCGCGCGCAGCCAAGTCCTTGAGAAGCGCGGCATAGCGCGAGGCGCCCGGCTCCAGCGCTAGGGAGACGGTGCCGAAGCAGGCCCAGGGGACGTCGGCAAGCGCGGGCTCTACGAAGCGGTCGGCAGTACCCTCCGTGTAAAAGGAATAGGTGGCCGAGCCGTCGTCGGCGATGTTGCACACCGCCAGCGTGGTGGGTTCATCACCGCGCTGCACGAGGGAGGTGTCCACGCCCTCCTCGGTGAGACGTTCCACCAGCGCACAGCCGAATGCATCCTTCGATAGACGGGACTGAAAACCCACGTCAGCGCCCAAACGCCCGGCTGCCACCGCCACGTTGAAGGGGCCGCCACCCAACGCCGGTTGGAGATCAGCCAGCTGCCCGCGGCCACGCGGCACAAGATCAACGAGGCCTTCGCCACACACCATAATGTCCATAGAGCCCATACTATCGAGGGCATGAACTACCGTCCGCTTTTTCATCTCTCCCCGCCCTCCGGCCGCTTGAATGACCCGAACGGAATCTTCCTCGATGGCGATACGCTGCACGTCTACTACCAGCACGACCCGTGCTTCCCACACGCTAAGAAACAAACGGGGTGGGGGCACGCAGTAGCATCGCTGAGCGCCGCGCAACCGTGGCGGCACTACCCGGACGCGCTGTTTCCCATCCGTGAGCATGACGCCCACGGCTGCTACTCGGGCGGCGCAGTGGTCGACGGCCAAGATATTTGGCTGTTCTATACCGGCAACCTCAAGCGCGATGGCGTACGGATTCCCTCGCAGAACCGCGTGCGCGCGGTAGAGCCTTCAGGCCCGGCAGGTGGTTTCTACGAACACGACCCGGCCAACCCACTCATCAATGGGCCCGCGGAGGGGTTCACGGGACACTACCGGGATCCCCAGATCACCCGTGATGATGCGGGCTGGCGCATGGTGCTCGGCGCGCAAGCGGAGGATGAAACGGGGCACGTGGTGCTCTACCGCTCCACGGACTTGGCGCACTGGTCCTTTGAAGGCGCGCTCACGTTCGATACCAGCCAGGCCGAGCCGGGCCTGAGCCCTGACCTCGTGCCGGGCGGCTACATGTGGGAATGCCCCAACCTTCTGACGCTGCGTGACCGCGCTACGGGCGAGGACAAGGACGTCCTGGTCATCTGCCCGCAAGGTCTCGAGCCGGTGCTTGCCGACGGCTCCACGCACTACGCTTCCTCCGACCAGTGCGGCTACCTCGTGGGCCGACTCGATGGCACGGTCTTCCACGTGGAGCGTGGTTTCAGTGAGCTGGACTATGGCCACCAGTTCTACGCGCCACAGGTGGTGGAGAAGGACGGCGAAGCCATCATGCTGGGGTGGATGGGCTTGCCGGCGCAGGATGACACCCCGACTGTGAAAGAAGGGTGGGTCCACACGCTCACTCTGCCGCGGCGCGTGTGGTTGGAGGATGGCTGGCTGCGCCAGGCTCCGGTCTGGGAGCTGCCGGAAAGCGACTCGGTTGCAACGCTTCAGGCAGGCGAGGGCACGTACGCGCTTGTCGACGACTCCGGGGCCGAAGCCTTCCGCGTCACCTACGGCGGGGGAGAACTCTGCTTGGCTTGCGGCGGTGATGAGCGCGTCGTGCCGTGTCCGGCTGGTTCCCTGGAACTCATCGCGGATGGCTGCGCGGTGGAGGTCTTTGCGGGCGATGGGCGGATTGCGGGGGCGTCGGCGGTTTTTGGTGCCAGCGGCGCTCGCTGGAAGGGCTGGGAAGCCCGATAGGGTGTGAATCTTCCTATATTTGTGCCCGAATGCTTGGCTTTCTGTGGGGTGGCGTGTCTAATGGAAGGTGACACTACATAATTCATCTCACTCTAGGAGGCACGGCGGCATGGATCACTCACAAGTCGCGGAGCGAATCCTGAAAGCCATCGGCGGCGAAGACAACATCGTGGCGCTCGCGCACTGCGCCACCCGCCTGCGCATGGTGCTCAAAGACAGCAAGAAGGTCGACAAGGCTGCGCTGGAAAACGATCCGGACCTCAAGGGCATCTTTGAGGCCGGCGGTATGTTCCAGGTCATCGTTGGCCCGGGCGATGTCAACATCGTCTTCGACCAGCTCAACAAGATAACCACCCAGGACATCGCGGTCTCCACGGACAAGCTCAAGGACATTGCCGCCGATTCCGGCAACTGGTTCTCCCGCGCGGTGAAGGTCCTCGCGGATATCTTCGTGCCGCTCATCCCGATTCTGGTCGGTGGCGGTCTGCTCATGGCGCTCAATAACGTGCTCACCGTCAACGGCCTCTTCGGTGAGCAGTCCGTTATTGAGATGTTCCCGGCTATGGCCGATGTTGCCGGGCTTATCAACCTCTTGGCCTCCGCGCCGTTTGCGTTCTTGCCTATTTTGGTGGGCTTTACCGCCACCAAGCGTTTTGGCGGCAACGAGTTCCTCGGCGCCGGCATGGCTATGGCGATGGTGATGCCGGACTTGGTCAACGGTTACCAGGTAGCCGCGACCATCGAAGCAGGGGAGATGCCCTATTGGAACATCTTCGGCCTCGACGTGGCCCAAGCCGGCTACCAAGGTTCCATCCTGCCCATTCTGGTCATCGCCTGGATTCTTGCCACGATTGAGAAGTTCCTGCACAAGCACCTCAAGGGCACGGTGGACTTCCTGCTTACCCCGCTGCTGACGTTGCTGGTGACGGGCTTCATCACCTTTATTGCGGTGGGTCCGGTGCTGCGCACCGCTGGCGACATGCTCGGTGCTGGCCTGAATGACCTCTACACGTTCGCCGGCCCGGTGGGCGGCTTCATCTTTGGTCTGTTCTACTCGCCGATTGTCATCACGGGTCTGCACCAGTCCTTCCCGCCGATCGAGACCATGCTGTGGAACGAGGGCGGCTCCTTCATCTTTGCGGTGGCTTCCGTGGCCAACATTGCCCAGGGTGGCGTGGCCCTGGCGGTCTACTTCCTGACCCGCTCTGAGAAGCTCAAGGGCCTGTCTGGTGCCTCGGGCGTATCCGCACTCTTCGGCATTACCGAGCCCGCCATCTTCGGTGTGAACCTGCGACTGCGCTGGCCGTTCTACATCGGTATGGGCGCGTCCGCGATTGCTGCGACGCTCATTGCGCTTTTCGACGTCAAAGCCACCGCCCTCGGCGCCGCCGGCTTCATCGGCTTCGTGTCCATGCGCCCCGAGGACTACACGCAGTTCTTCATCTGCGCCTTTACCTCTTTGCTCCTTTCCTTCGGCGTGGCCTTTGCCTATGGCCGTTACCTGATTGCCAAGAACGGTTCCATCGACCCGGATGAGACCGGTGCTGCCACTGGTGCCGGCGGCGCTGTGCCTGCTGCCACCGCGGACCCGAACGCCTATCGCGTGGCCTCCCCGCTGGCTGGTACTGCTATCGCTTTGGAGTCGGTCTCGGATCCGATGTTCGCGGCGGGCAAGCTGGGCGCTGGCGCGGCCGTCGAACCCTCCGAGGGGCGCCTTGTCTCCCCGATCGACGGCAAGGTCACCGTCACCTTCCCCTCCAAACACGCGTATGCCGTGCGCGGCAAGGACGCCGACGGCAACAACGTGGACATCCTCATGCACATCGGCTTCGATACCGTGAACCTGAAGGGCGAACACTTCACCTCGCACGTCTCCAAGGGCGATGAGGTGAAGGCTGGTGACCTGCTGTGCGAGTTCGATATCGAGGCCATCAAGGCCGCCGACTACCCGGTGACCACGCCGGTCGTCGTGTCTAACTCGAAGAAGACGGGTCCGGTCCTCCCGGCCTATGCCACGGGCGAGGAGATCTCCTTCGGCGATGAGCTTCTGACGGTGGACCCGAAGCCGGAACCGGCTGATGCTGCAACTGCCGCATCAGCCTCCAAGGCCTAGGGGTGCTTCAGTGGACAAGGCCTAGGGGCCCGTCCGCCGCTTCCATAAGTGCAGACCTGGAAGTGCAGACACGCTGGTCGTCGCCAAGCACTGCGCGTGCGCTTCACGACGCCACGCAGCACCTCTGCACTTTGAGGTCTGCACATTTGGGTTTGAGGGGATGAGAAGTGTCGTAGGTCGGGTAAGTGGTGCAGCGCGCGATTTGGGGAAACGGCGGCGAGCATGCTTGAATGTATGGGTTGCATATGGCCGGTCGGTGCAGCGCGATGCGTTTCCGAATCGCCGCACCGAGACCCTTCGACCGCTGTGAACAGCGAGTTCGTCGCACAGCCTGTGCCACGTAAGCAAGTAGACCAGGTGTGTCAAGGACGGAAATCTTGACGCACGTTAATCCAGGTCAGGAGACCCATAGTGATTCAGCAAGAATCGCGTCTGCGCGTCGCCGACAACTCCGGTGCACGAGAGATCCTCGTCATCCGCGTTCTCGGCGGCTCCGTTCGACGTTTCGCTGGCATTGGTGACATTGTCGTCGCCACTGTCAAGGAAGCCATCCCGGGTGGCAACGTAAAGGAAGGCGATGTCGTCAAGGCCGTCATCGTCCGTGCCAAGAAGGAGACCCGTCGTCCGGACGGCTCCTACATCGCATTCGATGAAAACGCCGCAGTTATTCTCAAGGGTGACAACGAGCCGCGCGGTACCCGCATCTTCGGCCCGGTTGCTCGCGAACTTCGTGACAAGCGCTTCATGAAGATCGTTTCTCTCGCACCGGAGGTGATCTAATCTTATGAAGATTCATAAGGGCGATATGGTGATTGTTATTTCGGGCCCGGACAAGGGCGCGAAGGGCAAGGTCATCGAGGCATACCCGAAGCGCGACAAGGTCCTCGTTGAGGGCGTCAACCGCGTTAAGAAGCACGTTGCTAACTCCGCTACCGAGCGTGGCGCCGAGTCCGGCGGAATCGTTACCCAGGAAGCTCCGATCCACGTGTCCAACGTTGCGATCGTTGACTCCGAGGGCAACCCGACCCGCGTGGGCTACCGTTTCGACGAAAACGGCAAGAAGGTCCGCATCGCACGTAGCAACGGGAAGGACATCTAACATGAGCGAGAACTACACTCCGCGTCTGAAGACCCGCTACCGCGAGGAAATCAAGAAGGCTCTGAACGAAGAGTTCAAGTACGACAATGTGATGCAGATTCCGGGCGTCACCAAGGTCGTTGTCAACATGGGTGTGGGCGACGCTGCCCGCGACTCCAAGATGATCAACGGTGCTCTCGAGGACCTTACCGCTATCACCGGCCAGAAGCCGCAGGTACGCCGCGCTAAGAAGTCCATCGCTAACTTCAAGCTCCGTGAGGGCATGCCCATCGGTGCACGCGTTACCCTGCGCGGCGACCGTATGTGGGAGTTCCTGGACCGCCTGCTGACCATCGCGCTGCCGCGTATTCGCGACTTCCGCGGTCTCTCCGACCAGCAGTTCGACGGCCACGGCAACTACACCTTCGGCCTCACCGAGCAGACCATGTTCTACGAGATCGACATCGACAAGGTGGACCGCCCGCGTGGTATGGACATCACCGTCGTGACCTCCGCTACCAACGACGAGGAGGGCCGCAAGCTCCTGCGCGAGCTCGGCTTCCCGTTCAAGTAACGTAGCGAATTCTTCCGCCTAATACATAGGTGAAGAGCATCCCCGGTACTCCGTAAGGAGGCCGGGGATTTTTGCGCTTGCATGCCTTTTGGGTCAGGACGGAGATATTGCGTTCTAGGGGCAAGGCAGAGTCATCGCTTCCTATGAGGTTCGAACAAGCGGGGAGTAAACTACTGGCGTCTGCGAACTAACGATTCCCCTGAGGTGAATGATGTCCCTGAATGATGCTTCGGCAGCCGCGGTAAAGAAAAAGGTTGCGTTGCTCGACGAGTCCTTTGGCCGGTTCGCTGTGCGCTCCACCCTGGCGGGTGTGTACCTCGCCATCGGTACGGCGTTTGCTGCGGTGATGGGGATGGGAGTCGAGAAGCATGTGGAAGGCCTGGGCTCGCTGGTCTTTGCCTGCCTGTTCGGCTTGGGCCTTTTTGCCATCGTCCTTCTTGGCGCGGAGCTGGCTACCGGCAACATGATGTACATGGTCTATGGTGCCGTGACTAAGCAGGTGGGTTGGGGCAAGGGCCTGTGGCTGCTCGTGGTGACGACGCTGTTCAACCTGGTTGGTGCCGCCTTGTTCGCTGCGGCCATGGGAATGTCCGCCAAGCTGGGCGGAATCGATCCGAACCATCTCATTGCCAACCTCGCGATGGGCAAGCTCATCAAGGGCCCCGGCGGACTGCTGGTGGAGGCCATGCTGGCCAACTTCGTGGTCAACATGGCTATCGTCGGCGCGGTCTTTGCCAAGGATGTGGTGTCCAAGTTCTTCGTCATCGTGCCGATCATCGCCTGCTTTGTGGGCCTGGGCCTGGAGCACGTTATCGCCAACTTCTGCCTGATGACCTTGACCTTCTTCTGTGCGAGCCCGCTGCCTGAGGGGTTTACTCTCGGTGCGGTGCTGGCCAACTGGTCCATCGTGTGGGTGGGAAACCTTATTGGCGGCGGCTTCCTGATTGGCGGCGTGTATGCCTGGCTTAACTCTGGCCCGGAAGCGTACCGCGATTAAGTTCGCCCGAGTAGAGGTTGAAGCGGTCGCCGCGCGCGAAGCCAACCAGCGCCATGCCGGTCTCCCGGGCGGTTTCCACGGCTAGGGAGGAAGCGGCGGAGACCGCAACGAGCATGCCGAAGCCGGCCATGGCAGCTTTGTTGACCAGCTCGAAGCTCGCACGCGAGCTCATCACCAGGATGAGGTCGGAGGCGGGGAGCATGCCTTCCATGAGCAGGTGGCCAATGACCTTGTCGGCCGCGTTGTGGCGGCCCACGTCCTCGCGGACGACGACGGGCTCGCCGTCGAGAGTAAAGGCCCCAGCGGCGTGAATGCCGCCGGTCTTGCGGAACTGTTTCTGCTCCCGCTTGAGGGCCTCGGGCAGCTTGGCGACGATCCCCGGATCCACCGGCACCCGCGGAATCTCGTAGCGGCTCTGCTTCATCAGCGCCTCGATGGAGGAGGTGCCGCACACCCCGCAGGCGGATGTGGTGGTGGTCAGGCGCAGATCAGCCAGCGTGATGGCGTGCGGGTTAGCCAGCTCCACATCGAGCAGATTATAGGGGTTGCGCCCGTCCACCGAGGCGCCAGCGCAATAGCGGGCCTCCCGGACATCGCTGACCTTCTCGATGTGTCCTTCGGAATGAAGAAAACCATGCGCTAGCTCGACGTCGTGTCCCGGCGTGCGCATCGTCGTCGTCAGCGTCTGCCCGCCCACGCGGATCTCCAGCGGCTCTTCGCCGGCGACGGTATCGCCGCGGGTATCGATCTGGGTGACCTGCCCGTTCTCATCGAGGCGCACCTTGGTTACGGCAAAGGTGGCGTTGATGCGCCCGCTCATCGGTTAAGGGCCCCCTTCAATGTGGCGATGTGAGCGCGGGCCTCCTCTGTGTCCTTAGACGCTAGGCCCACCAGGTAGGCCGTTAGGGGAGCGGCTGGCCGGGATTGGGTATGCGCGACGTCCTTAGTCAGATCGAGGAGTTCTCTGACCAAGGCGGTGGCGTCGGCCGAGGAGACGTCGACAAGCTCGGCAGCCTCCTCAAGCCACTGGTGTGCCGTGCGGATGGGGTCTTGTTCTTCACTCATGACTTCCCATGCTAACGCGTTTTGGAAAACAGCATGTCAGCGGGTAGAGTAAGCCGACGGACTTGCATTTTCCCACTCCTGCGCCGCGAAAACAGCGCAGGAGGTGCGGAAACGTGCCAAGCCGGAAGAATTGAACATATCTACTTTGTTGTAGGCCCCTCGCCGTAGATAGCGGACCGTTGTCTGTATCAAAGGGTGGCGAGCGCCTCGCGGTATTGACCGCGGGGAGCGTGAGTAGCCCGAAATCACACGGAAAACGCTTTGGTGAGCTTTTACGGGAACCGCAACGAGAAAGGTTACAGGTCACTCATATGACTATGACTGATCCTATTGCCGACATGCTGTCGCGCGTGCGCAACGCATCTAATGCGCACCACGACGTCGTGTCGATGCCGACCTCCAAGATCAAGGCCAACATCGCTGAGATCTTGAAGCAGGAAGGCTACATCGCTGACTACTCCGTCGAGGGCCACGAGCTGACCCTCGAGCTTAAGTACAACAACCGTGAGCGTTCCCTCTCGGGTCTGCGTCGCGTGTCTAAGCCGGGTCTGCGTGTGTACGCAAAGTCCACCGAACTGCCGCAGGTTCTGGGCGGCCTGGGCGTGGCCATCATTTCCACGTCTCAGGGTCTGCTTACCGACCGTCAGGCTCAGGAGAAGGGTGTAGGCGGAGAAGTTCTCGCCTACGTCTGGTAAGGGAGGATTGACACATGTCTCGTATCGGTCTAGCACCTATCGCCGTCCCGAAGGGCGTCGAGATCACCATCAACGGCCAGGTTGTCAACGTTAAGGGTTCCAAGGGCACCCTCGAGGTTGAGCTGCCGGAGCCGATCACCGCAGCCGTCGAGGACGATGAGATCAAGGTCTCCCGTCCGGATGACGACCGCAAGAACCGCGCCCTGCACGGTCTATCCCGCTCCCTGGTCAACAACGCCGTTGTTGGCGTGACCGAGGGCTACACCAAGAAGATGGAAATCTTCGGTGTCGGTTACCGTGTCCAGCAGAAGGGCAAGGACCTGGAGTTTTCTCTGGGCTACTCCCACCCGATCCTCATCGAGGCTCCGGAGGGCATCACCTTCGCTGTGGATGGCGCAACCAAGCTCTCCGTATCTGGTATTGACAAGCAACTGGTTGGACAGGTCGCCGCGTACATCCGCCGCCTGCGTAAGGACGATCCTTACAAGGGCAAGGGTATTCGCTACGACGGCGAGCAGGTCCGCCGCAAGGTCGGAAAGACGGGTAAGTAAGCAATGGCTAACACTGAAAACGCAAAGCGCACCCCGGTTGGCAAGGACATTTCCTCGCGTCGTCGTGAAGCACGCGCGCGCCGCCACTTCCGCATCCGTAAGACCCTCCGCGGCACCCCTGAGGCACCGCGTCTGGTCGTTCACCGCTCCTCCCGCCACATGCACGTCCAGGTCATCGACGACCTGGCCGGCCACACCCTGGCTGCAGCTTCCTCCATGGAAGCCGACGTGCGTGCACTCGAGGGCGATAAGAAGGCCAAGGCTGCCAAGGTAGGCCAGCTCATCGCTGAGCGCGCCAAGGCTGCTGGCATCGAGCAGGTCGTCTTCGACCGTGCAGGCTACAAGTACCACGGCCGCGTTGCTGCGCTGGCCGACGCCGCTCGCGAAGGTGGTCTGCAGTTCTAATGATTAAGGCATACGGAAACATCAACGGAAGGAACGCCTAATGTCGGACCGTGAACAGCGTGACGGCGGACGCTCCGCCGAGAACAACAACGACCGCAAGGGTCGCAACAACGGCCGTCGTAACGACCGCCGCAACCAGCAGGACAACGAGCGCGATAAGTACATCGAGCGCGTTGTGACCATCAACCGCGTCGCTAAGACCGTTAAGGGTGGCCGCAACATGTCCTTCACCGCTCTCGTCGTCGTTGGCGACGGCCAGGGCATGGTGGGCGTCGGCTACGGCAAGGCCAAGGAAGTCCCGGCCGCAATCCAGAAGGGTGCAGAAGAGGCTCGCAAGAACTTCTTCCGCGTTCCGATGATTGCTGGCACCATTACCCACCCGGTTGAGGGTCGCGACGCAGCTGGCATCGTCATGATGAAGCCGGCCGCTCCGGGTACCGGTGTCATCGCCGGCGGTGCTGCTCGTCCGGTGCTTGAGTGCGCTGGCGTGCAGGACATTCTGTCGAAGTCCCTGGGCTCCGACAACGCTCTCAACGTCGTCCGCGCTACCGTGGACGGCCTCAAGCAGCTGGTTCGTCCGGAGGAAGTTGCCGCACGTCGTGGCAAGTCCCTCGAGGACGTCGCACCGGCCCAGATGCTGCGCAAGCGCGCAGGTCAGGAGGCATAAGCAATGGCTCTGAAGATTACTCAGGTAAAGGGCCTTGTGGGCACCAAGCCGAACCACCGCGCAAACATGGAGTCGCTTGGTCTCAAGCGCATCGGTCACTCTGTAGTTAAGCAGGACACCCCGATCATCCGCGGTATGGTTCACAAGGTGCGTCACCTGGTCACCGTCGAAGAAGTGGCAGGGGAGTAAACTATGGCTGATATCATCAAGCTCCACGACCTGCGCCCGGCCGCAGGATCCAACAAGCCCAAGACCCGCGTCGGCCGCGGTGAGGCATCCAAGGGTAAGACCGCTGGTCGCGGTACCAAGGGCACCGGAGCTCGTAAGCAGGTACCAGCTGCTTTCGAGGGTGGCCAGATGCCGATCCACATGCGTCTGCCGAAGCTCAAGGGCTTCAAGAACCCGAACCACGTTGAGTACCAGGTAGTCAACGTTGCAGACCTCGCAGAGGCTTTCGCTAACGGTGGCGACGTCACCGTTGCGGACATCGTCGCTGCTGGCCTGGTTCGCAAGAACCAGCCGGTCAAGGTTCTGGGCAACGGCGACATCAACGTTAAGTTGAACGTCACCGCTGACAAGTTCTCCAAGTCTGCTGTCGAGAAGATCGAGGCTGCTGGCGGCACCGCCACCGCAACCAAGTAATTCTCTTACAGGCTCTGTGAGAGCCACTGCCCTCCCGGGCGCCACCTTTCGGTGGCCTTCGGGAGGGCTTCTGGCGTTTTTGGTCCTGGCCTAGGACACAAAGGGTATTAGTACCATTTGAAAGGCACCTTATGGCTTCAGTGTTATGCGATGACCTGGGGATTTACCCAGCGAGCCCCGCAAAAGGCATTAGTACCTTTTGAGGGGAACCTTATGGTCCAGATGTTATGCGATGACCAGGGCTTTGGCTGCGGGAGGCCCGCAAAAGGCATCTCTCAAAAGGTATTAATGCCTTTTGAGAGGAACCTTATGGTGAGAAACTTATGCGGGCCTAGTTGGTTGCATAAGGCGCGGCGGTGATGCTGAGGCACAGTATGCCGTGGTGATGCTGAGGCACAGCGTGCGGTGGGGCCGTTAGGCGTCGTTGACCGTCTTCTCGTAGAGGCCCGGGAAGCGATCATCAGGGTCGGTCACGGCCTTGATGCGCTCCGGCAGGTCGCCGCCGTAGAGCTCGGCAAATTCTTCGGGGGAGTAGAAGGCCTCTGAGTACAGGGATTTATGTCCGCCGAGTTCGCTGACCTTGGCCTCGATGAGGCGGTTAAAGGCGCCATTGCCAGGGGCCGAGGGATCGACGTGATTGCCCTCCACGCCGGACCAAAAACCGACGTTGATCCAGGTCTGTCCTGGGCGCAGGGGGTATAACGGCCACGGGGCCGGGGAATCGGCGGCAAGCGAGCCGGTGCCGATGAGGTCCTCCACGCCCTCGCGCAGCCGAATCGGACAGAGCCACACCGGTTGGATATCGGAGGCTTGGAAGAACCAATCCAAGAATTTCGGCAGATTGTCCGGTGTGACCTCGATGTCCTGGACCACGCGCTCGCCGCGGGGCAGACCCTTCGGCTTCTTGATGAACTTGTATTCCAGCTCGTACTTGCGGTCTAGGCGCACGAGCTTCCAGTAGAAGGAACTACGACGCAGCTGTCGCGGCCACACCTTGCGCACGCGCGGATTCTGCGCGCCGAACGCGCGGGAGCACCAGAACCAATCCGTATCCCAGCGCCAGATGTAGTCGCGCACCGTGAGGCGGTCGCGGCGGATCCCGCTCTGGTGCTGGAGGCTGCGATAAAAGATTTTCTCCCGCGTGTAATCCGAGGTTGGCCCTTCCTCATCCGTAAAACGAGCCATGACGAGGTATGACTCCTCCGGTGAGAAGACCACGCCATCGAGGCCGTGGACCTCGACGTCGTCGTAGGTGCGGGTGCGGGAGACGTCGTCAAGCGCGTGCGTGAGTGAGTTGAGGTCGTTGAAGCGCACCTGACGCAGCTCCACGTAAGGCTTGACCGCGCGCAGCTCAATCTTGAGGCGCACCGCATAGCCTAGAGAGCCGTAGGAGTTGGGGAAGAGGCGGAAGAGATCGACGTTCTCCTCGCGCGAGCACGTCACAATATCCCCGGTGCCGGTCAGGATATCCATCTCCAGGACGGATTCGTGGGGAAGGCCGTCGCGGAAGCTCGTGGACTCGACTCCCATGCCCGTCACCGCACCGCCGAGCGTAATGGTCTTGAGCTGCGGCACCACGAAGGGCATGAGCCCGTGCGGCAAGGTGGCGTCGACAAGGTCCTCGTAGGTGCACATGCCCTGGACCTCGGCGGTCTGCACAATCGGATCGACCTCAATGCCCCCACCCAGGCCGGACACATCGAGGCCCGCCTGCTGCTCGCTGCGCCCGCGGAAGAGGTTCGAGGTCTTCTTCGCCAAACGTACGCGCTTATCCTTCGGCACCGCGTGGAAGCTACGCAGGAGCTTGTCGACGCCCTCCTCATGCGCCTTCCAGCCCACCGGCGGGACTTCGATTGCGTCGACGCTGCGATGATTGCGGATGAGATCGATCAACATAGAACTCCTTCAAGATTTAGAAGCGCGAATCTTCCCACCAGCGGCGCTCGGGCACGCCGGCGCGGGAGCCAGCATCGCCCAGTTTGACGCCCAAGAAGTGGTACAGGTTGATGATGTTGTGCTCAAAGCCCCACTCGGAGCCGGCCATGTAGATGGCCCACAGGCGGGCAGTGGGAAGGCCCACCAGCGAGCAGGCCTCCTCCCAAGTCTCCTTGAGGTTCTCGCACCAATCATGCAGCGTGCGCATGTAGTCGAAGCGAAGGGATTCCGTGTGGACAACTTCGAATCCGGCATCCTGCATGCACTTGGTGATGGTGCCGGAGCCGGAGAGCTCGCCGTCGGGGAAGATATAGCGGTCGATGAACCCACCCTTCGGCGTTTTATGGTTATCCGGGTAGGTGATGCAGTGGTTGAGCATCACACCACCTGGCTTGAGCTTTCCGTGGAGGAAGCTGAAGAAGCTGGGATAGTTCTTGACACCGATATGCTCGAGCAGCCCGATGGCGGAGATGGCGTCGAAGCCTTCCTCGGTGACGTCGCGGTAATCCAGGAAGCGGATCTCCGCGAGATCTTCTAGGCCCTCCTCCTTGATCTTGGCCTGGCCCCACTCTGCCTGTTCCTTGGAGAGGGTGACTCCCAAGGACTTCACGCCGCGCTTGGCCGCGTAGCGCACCATGCCGCCCCAGCCGCAGCCGACGTCCAAGTGGCGGTCGCCTTCCTTGAGCCGCAGCTTGTCGAAGATGAGGCGGTACTTGTTTTCCTGGGCCTCGTCGAGCGTGGCGTCAGGGGAGGGGTAGTAGGCGCAGGTGTACGTCATCGAGTCGCCGAGGAAGAGCTCGTAGAAGTCGTTGCCCACGTCATAGTGATCGGAGATGACTTCTGCGTCGCGCTCCTTGGAGTGTTTGGACAGCCCCTCATGGAGCTTGCGGCGCAGCCACGAGGCACGCTCGACATCCGGGACCGGCTGGATTTGAAAAGCGCCCATCGAAGCCAAGGAACGCGCGACGCGGGCAAGGGTTTTCGCGTCCGGGCGGGAGAACTTGTCATACATTGCGTGCAAGGCGTCGAAGATGCCGTAGGGGTGTGCCGGGTGTTCCCCCTCGACGGTGATTCCGTCGGTGACGTAGGCGCGGGCGAAGCCTACATCGCCCGGGTGTGTGGCGATGTAGGCCAGACCCTGCAGGTTATTAATTTTGACGGTGAACTGCGCGTCGGCTGGGCCGGTTGCGGAACCGTCGAAAGCTTGCCAGCGGAAGGGGTTGGGGCTGGGAACGAAGGTATCGATGATCTCAGCCACGGTCATTGGGGAGAATCGCTTACTCATAAAACTACATACTACTTTCGGATTAAGGTTAGGCAGATAGAAGACGGCCATACTCTGTGGCGCCCCGGGGCGCCGCTTGAGAGGTCGAAAAGACGTAGAAATGTTGTAAGGACATTGCCTTAGGGCAACGCGGTCCATGGTAGGCCTCATGCGTCGATGGCGCTAAGGGGGAAACTAATCCGAGAAGGATAAGCCTGGTTTTCGCGGGGCCAATGTGGCGAAAGGGGGCGGGGCTGGTAGGGTAATGGGGTCAAAACTGTCCAAGCGTTCCTATGAAGGACCTTAAGAAGGTTCTTAACTTTTGGGAACAGATGAGATCCACCCCCGTGCGCGGCGAATTCGAACCGCACAGCAAGCGCGGTAGGCCAGGAGGATTGAGTAGTGTCCGCCATTTTGCAGGCTTTCAAAGATGCCGACCTGCGGAAGAAAATCATCTTCACGCTCGTGATGATTATTCTCTACCGCGTTGGCGCGCAGATCCCGTCGCCGGGCGTTGATTACGCCACCATCGCCGGTCGCCTTCGTGACCTTACGGAGGAGTCCGGAAACCTGTACTCGGTGATCAACCTGTTCTCCGGTGGTGCGCTGCTGCAGCTGTCGATCTTCGCCATCGGCATCATGCCGTACATTACGGCGTCCATTATCGTGCAGCTGCTCACCGTGGTTATTCCGCACTTCGAGCAGTTGAAGAAGGAGGGTCAGTCCGGTCAGGCGAAGATGACGCAATACACGCGTTACCTCACCCTTGCGCTGGCCCTGCTGCAGTCCGCGGGCATCGTGGCCTTGGCGGACCGCGAGCAGCTCCTGGGCCAGGGCGTGCGCGTCTTGGCGGAGGACCGCAACTTCTTCACCCTCGTCGTGCTCGTTATCACCATGACTTCTGGTGCAATCCTGGTGATGTGGATGGGTGAGCTGATTACGGAGAAGGGAATCGGCAACGGCATGTCGCTGCTGATTTTCGCCGGTATTGCTACCCGCCTTCCTACCGACGGCGTCAACATCTTCCAGAACAATGGTGGTCTGGTCTTCGCCATGGTTCTCACGGGCCTCATCGTTCTCGTCGCGGGCATTACCTTCATCGAGCAGGGTCAGCGCCGTATCCCGGTGCAGTACGCAAAGCGCATGGTGGGCCGCCGCCAGTACGGTGGCTCTTCCACCTACCTGCCGCTCAAGGTCAACCAGGCCGGCGTTATCCCGGTCATCTTCGCCTCCTCGCTGATCTACATGCCGGTGCTCATCACCCAGATCGTCAACTCCGGCTCCCCGGGTGTCTCCGATAACTGGTGGCAGCGCAACGTCATTGCTCACCTGCAAGCACCGAGCTCCTGGCAGTACATCGTCCTCTACTTTGTGCTCACCATCTTCTTCTCCTACTTCTACGTATCGGTTCAGTACGACCCTGCGGAACAAGCCGACAACATGAAGAAGTATGGTGGATTCATCCCGGGTATCCGCCCGGGCCGACCGACCGCCGAGTACCTAGGCTTCGTGATGAACCGCCTGCTGTTCGTCGGTTCGATCTACCTGGCGCTCATCGCTGTTCTGCCGAATATCCTCTTGGACCTCGGCGTGGGCACTGCAGGTGCCAGCGGCACCTCCGCCTTCGGTGGTACCGCCATCCTCATTATGGTCTCGGTTGCCTTGACTACGGTCAAGCAAATCGAGTCCCAGCTTCTACAATCCAACTACGAAGGACTGCTTAAGTAATGCGTTACGTACTCCTTGGCCCTCCCGGTGCCGGCAAGGGCACCCAAGCCGCCCTCCTCAGCGAGAAGCTCGGCGTTCCGCACATCTCCACCGGTGACCTCTTCCGCGCCAACATTGGTGAGGGCACCCCGCTTGGTGTAGAAGCCAAGTCCTACATCGATGCCGGCAAGCTGGTGCCGACTGACGTCACCGCCCGCATGGTAGAGGACCGCCTTAACCAGGATGACGCCAAGGAAGGTTTCCTCCTTGACGGCTTCCCGCGCACCGTGGAGCAGGCCGACATCCTGGCGAAGCTCCTTGACGACAAGGGCCTCAAGCTGGATGGCGTGTTGAACTTTGAGGTGTCCGAGGACGTCGTCGTCGAGCGCATGCTCGCCCGCGGTCGTGCAGACGACACCGAGGAGACCATCCGCACCCGCCTGGGCGTGTACCGCGAGGAGACCTTCCCGCTTATTGAGCACTACGGCGATGCCATCATCTCCGTGAAGGCTGAGGGTTCCGTTGAGGAGATCAACGAGCGCACCCTGAAGGCCATGGGCAAGTAATCTGCCTTTTAAGCCATGGCTTTTCGACGACGCACTAAAACCATCCCCGCCCGCACCCCAGGCGAGCTCGATGCCATGCAGGCGGCCGGCGAGATCGTCGGCCGCGCCCTGCAGGCGGTACGCGCTGCCGCAGCGGTGGGCGTGAGCACTCTGGAACTCGATGAGGTGGCCGAGCAGACCATCCGCGATGCCGGTGCCGTGCCCACCTTCAAAGGCTACGGCGGGTTCCCGGGTTCCATCTGCGCTTCCGTCAACGACGTCATCGTCCACGGCATCCCCAGCAAGGAAATGCTGCTGGCTGAGGGGGACCTTGTTTCCATCGACTGCGGTGCCACTCTCGACGGCTGGGTGGGGGATAGTGCGTGGACGTTTGGCGTCGGTAAGCCCAGCGCCGAAGCGCAGGCGCTGAGCGACGCCACCGAATGGGTCCTCCACGAGGGCCTCAAGGCGATGGTTCCGGGCAACCGGCTGACCGACGTCTCCGCTGCCCTCGAGCAGGCGACTTACCGCGCCGAGGATAAATTCGGCGTCGAGCTCTTTATCGTCGATGGCTACGGCGGCCACGGCATCGGCCGAGAGATGCACGAGGAGCCCTACCTGGCCAACGAAGGCAAGGCAGGGCGCGGTCCCCTCATCCAGGAAGGTTCCGTGTTGGCCATCGAGCCGATGCTGACCCTGGGTACTGAGGACAGCGAGGTCTTAGAGGATGACTGGACCGTGGTAACCCTCGATGGCTCGTGGTCGGCGCACTGGGAGCACACCGTCGCGGCGACGGAGAATGGTCCCCGAATCCTGACCCCGCGCTACTAAAACACGTCTTTCGGGTAGGAAATCATGGTCGGAAGGTTTATACTTCTTGCCATGTCTAAAATTCGCTCCCGCGCTGGTGCTCGCTCCCTACGCCGAGCCACCGCAATCGGCCTTCTGACCGCTACTCTCTCGGTCGCCCCGGCCGCACATGCACAGACGGTCCCCTCTATTGATTCCCTGTCCTCCAACGTCCAGTCCCAGCTTGATGAGTTCGCTGGCCAGACCCGTGAGAACGCGTGGGCTAGCCGCAACCAAATGCTGGAAGCGCTGCAGAATGTTAACCCGCAGGCAGTCGATGCTCTTCGCCCAGTAATCGATGGCGCTATTGAGCTCGTCTTCCCGGGCCTCATCGAGCAGAAGAACGCGGAGATTCGCGCTGCTCGTGAAGCTGAGGAGCGCGCCCACGCTGAGCAGATTGCTCGCGAGAAGGCCGCCGCTGAGGAAGCCGCGCGCAAGGCTGAGGCTGAGCGTCAGGCGCAGCGCTTCGATGTTGGCCCGTGCCCGGCAGATGCGCGTATCTGCGTGGACCGCGATGGCCGCCGTACCTGGCTGCAGGACGGCAACGGCAACGTCACCTACGTTGCGCAGGGCATGTCCACCGGTAAGCCGGGTGAGGAAACCCCGGCCGGCACGTACTACATCAACCGTAAGGTGAAGGACGAGATCTCGTGGGAATTCGGTAACGCACCGATGCCTTACGCAATGTACTTCACGAACAACGGCCACGCCTTCCACGAGGGCTCCCCGGCCTACCAGTCCAATGGCTGCGTGCGCCTGACCCACCAGGATGCCGTGCGCTACTGGAATGATGTGCCGATGGGCTCCAAGGTCTTCATCTACTAGGACGTAGCGGTGGGCAAGCCACCGCTAGACACCATTTGCCTCCCGCGCTTTAGTGCGACGGGAGGTTTCTGTATTTGGAAAACCCGTTCTCGCAGCGTATGCTTTAGTGCTGGTGTCTGTACGCAGCCGGATTGGCTGCTGAGGACACCAGGCAGTAGACACCAAACATGCAGGTGGAGGCGTCGCCAAGCGTGGCGAAAAGAACTCCATCAGAAAAGTAGAGGTTATGGCTAAGGAAGGCGCAATCGAGGTTGAGGGTCGCATCGTCGAACCCCTGCCCAACGCAATGTTCCGCGTCGAGCTCGACAACGGGCACAAGGTTCTTGCCCACATCTCGGGCAAGATGCGTCAGCACTACATCCGCATCCTCCCAGAGGATCGCGTTGTTGTGGAGCTGTCTCCTTATGACCTGACCCGCGGACGCATCGTCTACCGCTACAAGTAAAGACTGTAAGCCTCCTCACCCACGGGACGCGCCCTTCGTGCGTCCTTTTTACCTCAGGCTGCGATGGCCTGAGCCCACGCTGCTAAGCATGCCCACAGTTTCCCCGGCACGGCCCGGGTCGAAGCGTATGCGTGGCGGGGGACGGATGAGGAGAAAACCATCGTAACAACCCGAAAGGACTAGCCATATGGCACGTCTAGCTGGTGTTGACCTCCCGCGCAACAAGCGCATGGAGGTTGCTCTCACCTACATCTACGGCATCGGGCCTTCCCGTGCCAAGGAACTGCTGGAAAAGACCGGCATTTCTCCCGACCTGCGCACCGACAACCTCGACGACGATCAGCTGTCGGCGCTGCGTGACGTCATTGAAGCTACCTGGAAGGTCGAGGGTGACCTCCGCCGCCAGGTTCAGGCTGACATTCGTCGCAAGATTGAAATCGGTTGCTACCAGGGCATCCGCCACCGCCGTGGTCTGCCCGTTCGTGGTCAGCGCACCAAGACCAACGCTCGTACGCGCAAGGGTCCGAAGAAGACGATCGCAGGAAAGAAGAAGTAAAACATGCCACCCAAGACTCGTTCCGGCGCGCGCCGTGGTGGTCGTCGCGTCGTAAAGAAGAACGTGGCCGCTGGCCACGCATACATCAAGTCCACCTTCAACAACACCATCGTGTCCATCACGGACCCGCACGGTGCTGTCATCTCCTGGGCATCCTCCGGCCACGTCGGCTTCAAGGGTTCCCGTAAGTCCACCCCGTTCGCAGCGCAGATGGCTGCTGAGAACGCGGCCCGCAAGGCCATGGACCACGGTATGAAGAAGGTTGACGTTTTCGTCAAGGGTCCGGGCTCCGGCCGCGAGACCGCCATCCGTTCCCTGCAGGCTGCAGGCCTCGAGGTTTCCTCGATCACGGATGCCACCCCACAGCCGCACAACGGCTGCCGTCCGACCAAGCGCCGCAAGGTTTAAGGGAAAGGAAGAGGTAAGAAAATGGCTCGTTATACTGGCCCCGCTACCCGCGTATCCCGCCGTCTGCGCGTCGACCTGGTCGGCGGCGACATGGCATTTGAGCGTCGCCCGTACCCTCCGGGACAGGCTGGCCGCAACCGCATCAAGGAATCTGAGTACCTGCTGCAGCTCCAGGAGAAGCAGAAGGCCAAGTACACCTACGGTGTGCTGGAGCGTCAGTTCCGCCGCTACTACGCCGAGGCTAACCGCCTTCCGGGCAAGACCGGTGACAACCTCGTCGTTTTGCTCGAGTCCCGTCTCGACAACGTGATCTACCGCGCAGGTCTGGCCAACACCCGCCGCCAGGCTCGCCAGCTTGTCTCCCACGGTCACTTCACCGTGAACGGCAAGAAGATCAACGTTCCTTCCTTCCGCGTTACGCAGTACGACATCATCGATGTTCGTGAGCGTTCCCAGAAGATGGAATGGTTCGAAGAGGCTCAGGACCGCCTGGTTGACGCCAACGTTCCGGCGTGGCTGCAGGTCGTTCCGGACACCCTGCGCATCCTCGTGCACCAGCTGCCCGAGCGCGCTCAGATCGACGTTCCGCTGCAGGAGCAGCTCATCGTCGAGCTTTACTCGAAGTAATCCTTCGACACTTTCATCTTTACCCCTTCTACCGGCGTCAAATAGCGGGCGCCGACAAGGAGAAACTCCATGCTTATTTCCCAGCGTCCTCAGCTCACCGAGGAATTCATCGACTCGTCTCGCTCCAAGTTCGTTATCGAGCCGCTCGAGCCGGGCTTCGGTTACACCCTCGGTAACTCGCTTCGTCGCACGCTGCTTTCGTCCATCCCGGGCGCGGCAGTAACCTCCATCAAGATTGACGGTGTGCTCCACGAGTTCACCACCATCAATGGTGTGAAGGAAGACGTTTCCGAAATCATCCTTAACGTCAAGGGTCTGGTTCTGTCTTCCGACTCCGACGAGCCGGTGGTCATGTACCTGAGCAAGGAAGGCCCGGGTGAGGTCACTGCAGGCGATATCCAGCCGCCGGCCGGCGTGGAGATCCACAACTCGGATCTGCACATCGCATCGCTGAATGAGTCCGCCAAGCTGGAGATGGAACTCGTCGTCGAGCGCGGCCGTGGCTACGTCCCGGCTGCCGCCACCTCGGGAGAAATCGGCCGCATTCCGGTCGACCAGATTTACTCCCCGGTGCTGAAGGTCTCTTACAAGGTCGAAGCTACTCGTGTTGAGCAGCGCACAGACTTTGACAAGCTGATCATCGACGTCGAGACTAAGAACTCGATTTCCGCACGCGACGCCCTGGCTTCCGCCGGCGGCACCCTGGTCGAGCTCTTCGGCCTGGCTCGCGAGCTGAACACCGCTGCTGAGGGCATTGAGATTGGCCCGTCCCCGCAGGAGACGGAGTACATCGCCGCCTACAGCATGCCGATCGAGGATCTGAACTTCTCCGTCCGCTCCTACAACTGCCTGAAGCGTCAGGAGATCCACACCGTCGGTGAGCTCGCTGAGTGCACCGAATCGGACCTGCTGGATATCCGCAACTTCGGTCAGAAGTCGATCAACGAGGTAAAGATCAAGCTGGCTAACTTGGGCTTGGCCCTCAAGGACACCCCTGAGGACTTCGACCCGACCCAGCTCGAAGGCTACGACGCAGAGACCGGCGACTTCAAGGACCCGGCTTCCGACGATTCCGAGTAAAGAATTCCACTGAATCGTGACGGCGCGGCTTTTTGCGCCCCGTCGCGCGCTCAATTAATCCGCACACGAGGAGTACATAATGCCTACCCCCAAGAAGGGTCCGCGTCTCGGCGGCTCCGCCAGCCAGCAGAAGCACCTGCTGAGCAACATGGCAGCGAGCCTGTTCGAGCACGGCGCAATCAAGACCACCGACGCTAAGGCGAAGCTGCTTCGTCCTTACGCCGAGAAGATCATCACCAAGGCGAAGGCCGGCACCGTTGCTGACCGTCGCGCAGTTCTCAAGCTCATCCCGCACAAGGATGTTGTTGCCTACCTCTTCGACGAGCTGGCACCGAAGTTTGAGAACCGTGAGGGTGGCTACACCCGCATCATCAAGCTGGACAACCGCTCCGGCGACAACGCCCCGATGTCCCAGATCTCCCTCGTTCTCGAGGAGACCGTGACCTCTGAGGCTAACCGCGCTACCCGCGCTGCTGCTTCCAAGCAGGCCGAGGAAGCTAAGGCTGAAGAGGCTGAGGTTGAGTCCGCTGAGGCTACCGAGGCTGAGGAGACCACCGAGGAGAAGTAATTCTTCTGAGGTCTAGGCAAGGCCCGCGCTCACCACTGTGGTGGGGTGCGGGCCTTTGTCGTTTTCTACGGGCCACGCGCAGAGAGGGGAGCCGTGTTGGGGGTGTACCGTTTTAACAAATAAGGGTCCAAAAATTCCACTTTTCAGGCCACTATTTGTTAAAACGGACCACGGACGCAGTCCCCACGGCACGTCGAGCGCACGGTATCATCAACCCCCATGAGTGAAAGCGTTCGTCTGCGATTGGACTTGGCCTATGACGGCACTGACTTCCACGGGTGGGCCCGGCAGAAGGACGGCCTTCGCACGGTGCAGCAGACCATCGAGGAGAAGCTGGCTATGGTCTTGCGCCACCCGGTGGAGCTCACGGTGGCTGGGCGCACCGACGCGGGCGTGCATGCCAGCGGTCAGGTGGCGCACTTTGACACCACCCACGCCGCACTAAGTCAGCGCAGCATCGATGGCGATCCCGCCAAACTGGTCCGGCGCTTGGCCAAGCTGCTGCCGGTCGACGTCCGCGTGCACGCCTGCACCGAGGTGTCGCACGATTTCGACGCACGTTTTTCCGCCCTGCGCCGCCATTACGTCTACCGCATCACCACTCATCCGCGCGGCGCGCTGCCGACCCGCGCTCGGGACACCGCAACGTGGCTCAAGCCGGTGGACCTGGACCTAATGCAGGCCGCCGCCGATCAGTTGGTGGGTCTCAACGATTTCGTGGCCTTCTGCAAGGCCAAGCCACACGCCACGACCATCCGCGAGTTGCTCGCCTTCGAGTGGAAGGACGTCTCAACGCCCGCAGAACCGAAGCTTTATGAGGCACACGTTAGCGCCGATGCCTTCTGTTGGTCCATGGTGCGCTGCCTCGTGGGATGCTGCCTGCGAGTGGGCGAAGGTTCCCGCGATGTGGAGTTCGCGGCCCAGATGCTTCAGGAAACCAGCAGGTCCTCCCAGATTCCCCTCGCCCCGGCCGCGGGGCTGAGCCTGGTTGGCGTGGACTATCCCGACGCAGACCAATTGGCTGCACGCGCGAAGATGACTCGCAGCCGTCGCGCTGCGGAAAACACGGAGTTGGGTTAATCTAGACCCCACTGCACCAGGGAGGGGGGTGCACTGATTCGGGGAGGATTCTCATGGCACGCGCGTTGCCTACTACCAAGGCCCAGGTATCGGGCCACAAGTTCTTGTTGCGCCGGCTCGAGCATGGCCTCGTTTTCGGCGATATCAGGATGATCCATGATCCGCTGAAACGGCGCCGGCGCGCTCTGCTCGGTGGAGTAGCCGCAGTCGCATTCCTTAGCCTCGGTTCGGGGCTCATTGCGTGGATGCAACCGGATCCGCAACCCGGGGATGCGCCCGTGGTCCGCTCTGCGGAGGGACAGCTTTTAGCTCTGGTCAATGGCACCTACCACCCGGTGGCTAACCTGGCGTCGGCCCGGCTCATTGCCAACGAAGCGGTGGAGCCACATGCGGCCGGGGATAGCTTTCTAGACCAGATAAGCTTAGGCACCCCGCTGGGGATTGCGGATGCCCCGAACCTCCTTGCCGCTGCGACAGGGGAGGAGCCAAGCTGGTCAGCCTGCTTGGAGGAATCCACCGAAGGGGAGAACTGGCAGTCCAGCAGTCGCGTCGGCACCGTGACCGTGGTGGCGCACCACGCCGTTCCCGGGTTCGACGAAGAGCATGCCGCCGTGGCGGAATCCGAGGGCACGCAGTGGTTGCTCACCGGCCAAGGGCGCGTCGTGTTGCCCGAGGCCACGAGCACGCAAGGCAGGGTACTGCGCCGCGCCTTGGGGATGACCGCGGAGACGGCGGTGTGGAGCGTGCCCGCGGAGTTACTCAATGCCTTCGCCGAACTGGAGCCGCTGAGTTTCCCAGCCGCGCCACCAGAGATTCTGGATACCGGCGAACAGCTGTGGGCGCGAACGGAGCAGGGCGTTTTCGCCATCACTCCCACCCAGGCGGAGATGCTCGTCGGCATGGGCGCGCAGCGTTTGCCGGCACAGTCGCAGGAGGTAGCCGCGCTTGGCGACGTCCCACCGACCTTCAACCTCCCGGCTACCCGCATGGACTTCCTGTCTCCTGAGCAGGGCTGGTTGTGCGCGACGCACCAGCATGGAGCCGGTATGACGCGCCCGGTGTCAGCCACCGTGGACTTGCCGGGTGATTCGGCGGCGCAGCGTTTCGCCGGTCTGCGGGCGGGCGTGGGCGTAGACAGCGGGCATGGTTATCACGTGGTCTCTGCCACCGGCAGGCGCCACGAGCTGGCTAGCGCCGGGGAGCTAAACGCGCTGGGCCTGGGGGAACCGGAGCAGGTGCCGTGGGAGATTCTGCGTCTGCTGCCGGAAGGTTCTGCCTTGAGCCGCGCGGAGGCCTTAAAGAATGAGCACTGATAACAGCCACGAGGACGAGGAACCCCAGGGCCCCGAGGAGTAGGCGCACCATAGGCCAGCCTTGGGCGGCCGGTGCTGTCAGTGGTGTCACCGCAAAGGAACGCTCCTCGCGGGTTTCGGCCGCAGGACGAAAGGTCACCGCGGTGAGGGGATCGACCACCCCGTGGCCGGGCTCGGCGGAATCGATGACGCGTTGGCGCAGCTGCGCCGGGGACTCGTCGGGGTAGCGCTGCACCAGCAGAGCGAGCGTTCCGCTGACCAGGGGCGCGGCGAAAGACGTGCCTTGAAAGAGGGTATCCCCCTTGGCACTGGCCCAGCCGCCGCCGGGTTCCAAGGCGAGTGGTACGTTGCCCTCTGCGCTGAGAGGTGCAGCGATGGAGTAATCCGCAAGGTCGTACGGGGTGGCTAGGGCGCCAACCGCGAGGACAGTATCCGCCACGGCGGGGAAGACCACATCACCTTGTTCACAGCCACCGGATGTCGCGTTTCCCGACGCCGCCACCACCACCGCCCCAGCGTCCTCCGCGCGCTGCAGCGCTGCGTCCAAGCCCGATCGATCCACCCGTGAGGCGGCATCCGGCGGGACGCAGGACACGACGGAGACGTTGATGACCTGAGCTCCCGCGTTCACGGCATCCTCGATGGCAGCAGCCAGGCTGGCCAGCGTTCCGGAACCGTGGTCTTCCTCCGCTGAACCATCGGCCCCTGCCGAGTTATCCGGCGCCGGTTGCCTGAAATGCGAACTGGTTTGCCGGATGGCGTAGATTTCCGCATCCGGGGCCACGCCGAGCTCTCTTCCTGCGATGACCCCGGCCACCACCGTGCCGTGCAGGTCACAGTCTCGCAGCGGGTCGGGCTCGTCTGGGGTTACGAAGTCCGCTCCCGGTGTCACGCGCAGCTGGGGGTGCGCGGCCACTCCGGTGTCGATGACCGCGACCTTCACCCCGGCACCCGTGGCAAAAGAATGCAGCCGCGCGCGATAGTCCGAGTATTGCGCGGAAGGCTGCGGCCCTGCCGCGGCGAGGGTAGCCTCCGCGCACGCGGTGTCTGGCTCGCGGGCAGCAGCTACCGGCCCGGGCAACACACAGGACCCCCACGCCAGACCAGCGCCAAGAGCAGCGCTGGCGGCGCCGATTCTAATTAGAGCTATCATGAGCCCAGCCCCCTAATGAACTCGAAGAGCCCAGCCAGGTGTGCGGCGAGCGGCAAACACGCGGCCAGTGCGAGGGCTTCGGCGCGCTCGAACCACACGATGGTGGTCGGCTCAATCTGCCGTAGTTTGCCTGCCCACACCGGTACTGACAGCATGGCCACAACGATGAGCACCGCGATGACGCTGAGCACCCATGTTTCCGTGGTTGGCGCAGAAAGCCGCTGCCACTCGCGCAGCGGCACAGCCACCGCGGAACACGCAGCGGCGAGGCCATAGATTCCCAGTGCCCACGCAGCAATGGGCCGGGCATGGCGTGCTGCATGCACGATGACCCCGCCAGCGATACTTACACACAGCGCTTGGGAGGCCCCCTGGGTTGCCGCCGCGTTGGCGTTTAATGCGATGAGGAGCAGGGCAGGGATGCCCGCCACCGCGCAGCCCACCGCGATGCCCTCGTAGGCCTGCCCGGCGCGCCGGGCAGCGAGCGCGTTATCGGTGGGTACCTCGTCCGAGATGCTTAAGTCTTGCCCGGCGGTGGGAAGCTGCGGCACGCGCAAACCCGCCAGCCGCGTGGTCAGCAGGGGAGCGCCCGCCAACAGGCCCACGGTGGCTGCGAGGAGCGGGGCGGGGCCGAGGAGACCGACGAGCACGAGCAGGCACCACGTCGCGGCAGTAGCCCGGTCCCGCAGCCCGCCGATGCGTACCAGGTGGGAGAGCACCGCCGTCGCACCGACGGCGGTCGCGGCCCCCACGACGGGTGCCGCCGACACCGCGGTACCTGCAGGTCCAGCGACAAATGCTGCGCCAGTGGCTAACCCGCCCGCCAGCCCCGCGGCGACGTGCGCGGTGGCGAGCAGAGATCCTCGCCGCGTCCATACCGCAAGAACGAGGGCGAGGAGTGCAGTGGCGGCGCAGCCGACCGTGGGGGACAGTGTTGCGGCAAGGAGCCCACCGCCGGCGATAAGGCCCGCCACACCCCACAGCCCAGCCAGGCCAGAAAGCTGCGTGGCGGAGACATCGGCGGCTAATGCTTCCGCGGCGTCGCGCACGATGGGTGCCGGCGCCGGTGCATCCGGGCTAAGCACCAGCACGGAGCCTTCTTCTACGCTGGTGCGATCCAGTGGCGTGGTCATCGATATGGTCTTGCCCGCCGCGGTAGTGGCGCGCCACAGGATGGGTGCTGGGGGAACGTCGACAAGCACGAGCAGCTCCCCCAGCACCTCCCCGAGGCTGGAAGAAAGCGGCAGTGAGATATCCGCTTCTTTGCGGGTCTGGCCTGCGTGGATACGGACGGTGACGCGGACAGAATGCGCGAGTGCGCGAGTCATGGAAAATACCTCCCCCGAGAAAAATTTCTGGGCAACCCCTTGCCCATTGCCTCACATTGTGGCTTACTGGTGGCACGCTGTCCACCGCTTAAGGAGGCGGTGGAGTACTTCGGGGGGAAGGACTTTGACATGCGCGTACCTACACGCGTCGTTGACACCGGGCTGTCGTCATATCGGGAACCAGCGCCACCACTGCCGCAAGGCAGCATTGATGCCGAGGCCGTGCCGGAGGCGGCCCGTGCCCAGCCCGTTCCGTTGGTTCGCCTGCTTATGCCGCTGGTCATGATCGCGGCCATGGTGGGCATGGTGGCGCTCATGGTTCTCGGCGCGGGTGATGCGCGCCGGATAAGCCCCATGAGCCTCATGTTCCCGCTCATGATGCTGGCCAGCATGGCCATGATGTTCAACCCGCAGGGAGGCGGGCAGGATCCGGACGAAACTCGCCGGACGTACCTGCGTCACCTCAAGGCGCTGCGGGAGGAAGCGCTAGAGCGCGGGGCGGCGCAACGTGCGCACGAGGAACACCGCAACCCTGACCCCGAACAGCTTGGCGCGCTGATTCCCACCCCGCGGCTGTGGGAGCGGACGGCAGATGCCCCGGATGCCCTGGAAGTGCGGGTGGGGACGGGGCCGATGGCACTGTGCACGCCGATCAATGTTCCAGATTCGGGTGCCGCAGAAGACCTCGACCCAGTGTGTGCGGTGAGCCTGCGCCAGACCGTGCGCGCGGTGGGAACGCTGGCGGATATGCCGGTGGTCATCCAGCTCCAAGCCTTCCCTATCGTGGGGCTGGCCGGTGCGGATGCGCACGGTATGGCCCGCGCGCTGCTGTTGCACCTGGCGGTACTGCATGGCCCGGAAACCGTGGGCATTGAGTACCACGGGGAGAGCTGGGAGTGGCTGAAGTGGCTGCCGCACTCGAGGGATCCGGAGAGCGCTCAGTTTCGTATCCGCGTCGTGGAGGAGGACCACCGGCATAGTGGTGTACTCGACAAAGAGGGAGCGTCGGAAGACGCCCCGACGACCACCATCGCCGTGGGTGTCACACCTCATTCGCCGCTGGGCCGCCGTGCGGAGGACGAAGGCATTTACCTGCGGGCGGAAGGCGCGCTGTCCGTGGTCACCGCCGCGGGGGAGGAGAAGCTGGGTAGCTGCGCGCTTGTCGACGTTTCCACGGCCCTCCTCCACGCCCGCACGCTTGCGCCCTATCACCGCCCCTTCGGCGGCGATGCTACGGCAACGCCACGGCACGGTCGCGATGCGGACCTCCCTGTGCTGCTGGGCTACCGGGACGTGGATGCGCTGCAGGCCTCCGGCATGTGGCAAGGCCGCAGCCCGGTCGAACGCCTGCGCGTGCCCATCGGTGTGGACGAGTCCGGGCAGGCGGTGGTGCTCGACCTGAAGGAGTCGGCGCAGGGCGGCATGGGCCCGCATGGGCTGTGCATCGGTGCTACGGGCAGCGGAAAATCGGAGCTGCTCAGGACACTCGTCGTGGCCTTAGCCGCCACGCATAGCCCGGAGGAGCTCAACCTCGTGCTCGTGGACTTCAAAGGTGGGGCGACCTTTCTCGGCTGCGAGGAGCTGCCGCACACCTCCGCCGTGATTACCAACCTGGAGGAGGAATCTACCCTGGTGGAGCGCATGTACGATGCCATCTCCGGGGAGATGAACCGCCGCCAGGAGCTGCTGCGCAAGGCCGGCAACTTTGCCAATGTGGGCGAGTTCAATGCTTCCGCTGCCGCGGTGGCGGAGCACGGGCCGCTGCCGGCGCTGGTCATCGTGGTGGACGAGTTCTCGGAACTGTTGGGCCAGCACCCGGACTTCGCGGAGCTCTTCGTCGCAGTAGGAAGGCTCGGCCGCTCACTGCACGTGCACCTGCTGCTGGCATCCCAGCGCCTGGAAGAAGGGCGCCTACGGGGATTGGATTCGCACCTGTCCTACCGCATTGGCCTGAAGACATTCTCCGCCGGGGAGTCCCGCCAGGTCCTCGGTGTGCCCGACGCCTACCACCTCCCCGCCCAGCCGGGAGCCGGCTACCTCAAGACGGATGCCGATGCCCCCACACGTTTCCAGGCCTCCTATGTGTCCGGCCCGGTGACGCGCCGGGTAGCGCTAGAAGATGATGCTTCCGCACAGCACACGGCGCGCCTAGAGCTTTTCACCGGGCACCGCGTGGTGGAGGAGAACCTAGACTTCGCAGTACTCGTGGACTCCTCGAGCACCCTCCTTGACACCGTGGTGGGGGCTGCCCGGGACGAAGCCGCCGGGCGCGGTCAATCAGCGCGGCGAATCTGGCTGCCGCCCTTGCCCGCCGTGGTGGAGCTGTCCAGTGTCGCCGCTGTGCAGGCAGAACCGCCCGGCGCGGGCGGCGGGCTGTGCGCCGAGGTGGGGCTTATCGACCGCCCCTACCACCAGCGCCAAGACCCACTCACCGTGGACTTCACGACGGGTGGCGGGCACCTGGCCCTGTGCGGTGGGCCGCAGTCGGGCAAGTCAATGGCGCTGCGCAGTATCGCCTCCGGAATGGCACTGCGGCACTCGCCGGACCAGGTGCGCTTTTATGTCATCGACTTGGGCGGCGGGCAACTGCAGGTCCTGGAGCGGCTGCCCCACGTGGCCGGGGTGGCCGGCCGCGAGGAACCGGAGAAGGTACGGCGCATCGTCGACGAAGTCGCTGGCCTCGTGCGTCGCCCGGAATCCCGCCACACCTTCCTGATTGTGGATGGCTGGCACCACATTGGCACCTCTGGGGCGGATTTTGAAGATCTCGCCGAGCCGATTACCCAGCTGGTCGCAGATGGTGCGTCTTCCCACGTTCACGTCCTGATCGCGGCGGCGCGGTGGACCAGCCTGCGGCCGTCAATCCGGGACCTTATCGCGGCGCGCCTCGAGCTGCGTCTGGGTGAAGCCATGGATTCCCTCATTGACCGCAAAGCACAACAAAAACTCCCGGCAGCGCCCGGTCGGGGCATCACGCTGGCGGGGGAGAACCTGCTCTTCGCTGCGACGTCCCCGCAGGATATCGCTCATATCTGCGGAGTGCATGCGGACGCCCAGCCGGTCCCGCCGTTGAAGATGCTGCCCGCCCTGCTCACCGAGCTTCCACAACCGGCCGGCAGCCCACCGGCCGGGGTGGCTTGGGGAATTGGCGGGCCGGACCTGGACCTTCTGACGTGGGATCCGACCACGCAGCCCCACCTCGTGTGCATTGGTTCTCAAGGTTCCGGTAAGTCGCAGTTCCTCAGCGTGATTCTCGCCGGTATCAGCCAACTGAACCGGGAGGAAGCCCGCCTCGTGGTTATCGATGAGCGCCGGGCACATTTGGGGACGCTGGATGAGGAGATGGTGGCGGTCTACGGGGCGTCGGCAAGCGCGGCCACCCAGGCCATCCTCGATACCGTCCGCACCTTAGAGCAGCGCCTCCCCGGCCCCGAGGTCACTCCCGCGCAGTTGGCCGCGCGGAGCTGGTGGGAGGGGCCGGATATTTACCTTGTCATCGATGATCTCGACTTGGTCAGCGACATTGCCCTGGCACCACTTGTGGAGATTCTCCCGCACGCCCGCGATGTGGGCCTGCACCTAGTGCTCGCGCGCAAATCAGGAGGAATCGGGCGCGCGCTGTTTGGGCAGTTCCTCTCGGCAGTGCGCGACCTGCAGCCAGCACTGCTGCTTCTCGACGCCGACCGCGACGAAGGCGCCATCTTCGGCATCAAACCAGTAGCGCTGCCGCCCGGCCGCGGCCAATGGGTCGTGCGTGGGGCACCCCAAGGCCTGGCACAGGTGTATGTGCCGGACACCGACACACCAGAAGAACCACCACACACCACATCCAGCAAGGGAGATAACCAATGACCGCGACTCATGCACTGCGCACACCGTCGACTACGCCAGAGACCACACTCGTTATCACGGTGCTCGACGCCGCCACGATCTATGAGGGGCCGGAGACGATCTACCGCTACGACTTACCCGGCACTGGTATCGCCGAAGGCTGGGCGCTCGACGCCGTCCTTGACCAGGCAGAAAAGGTCTGCGGGGCGGAGTGGCCGGAGGTAAGCGCCGAGGTGGTAGCGGATCCATCCGGTACGGACATCACTGACGAGGCAGTGAGCATCCTGCGCCGCCAACTGACCGGCGCGGGCGCGACGGTAGTGGAAACAGAACCATCGCCGCCCGTGGTGGAACAAACACCGACTCTTACAAGGGCGGTTGTGGACGGGCACGACGAGGGCCATGCAGACACCGTGACAGCTGAGCGGCCGCGAGCCACGCGCGCGCGACGCTCCCATCGCGCGACACCACACCGCCTTTCTGCGCTCGTGGGGGGCATCGACCCCTTCTATATCGCCATTGCGGTCATGGTGCTCGTCGTGGCCGGGGTGTCCTGGTGGGCCGTGGGACGCAAAGACGCAGCCTTAGCAGCCGCGACACCACACCAGACGGCGGTAAGTACTTCCAGTGCTGCCCATTCGCCGGGTACGGCCCCGACCCAGAGCTCGGACGCGCCGACTGAGGAGGGCGGGACGCAAGGCTCGCCCGGGGATACCGGCAGTGCGCGGCTGCGTCCGGGCCAACAAGCCATCGACGTGGAAGGGATGTCCTTGGTCTTGCCACAGGGTTTTCGTACCAGCGTGGAAGATGGGCTCGTTACCGCGGCCGGTGAGGATCCCAACCTGCGGATCCTTGTCGCTGCAGATCCGCTTTTCAACGTGCCCGTTGACGTCCTTTTTGCGGAGATCAAGGAGCAGATCGAATCCGATCCCGCCCTCCGTGATCCGGTAGAGGAGTCCGGGCGGCTGACCTATACCGAAGACCCCGGCGATGGCTCGCGGGTGACCTGGATGATGTGGGAGGACAAAGGCCACCAGATGTCCGTGGGCTGCCACACCAAGTTCGAGCCCAACGTGGTGCAGAAGGCAGCGTGCCGAATGGCGGCGGAATCGCTGGTTAAGAAGGACTAAGCAGCGGCAAGCCAGAAAAATTAAAAACTTTGAAACCGGTGGGAACCGATGCGCCACTAACTCAGTCCAATAAGGGTGAGAAGGACACAGGGGGCTTCTCGGGGGGAAAGAAACACACATCAGGCCCCGTAGTAAAAGGGCATGCCCCAGGTAGGGAACAAAGAAAGGGAGAGAACAATGACTCAAACGTTCCGCACAGAAGCCGACGTAATGGTGGCCACCGCCGGCCGCGTCGACTCCACCAATGACGAGGTACAGGGTGAGCTCACCCGTCTGCAGGGAGTTGTGGACTCCGTCCGCGCCAGCTGGGCAGGCCGCGCGCAGGTTTCCTTTGACAACCTGATGCAGCGCTACAACTCCTCCGCACAGCAGCTGCGTGAGGCACTGACCGCCATCAGCGACAACATCAGGGACAATGCCCGAAACTTTGATTCGGTTGAGGCAGATAACGCCCAGTCCTTCGACAACGTCGGCGGCGCGGGCCTGGCCCTTTAAACAGAGCCGCAGCCTCCTATAGCCGTACGCACTGAACCACACACGAGCACACAGAAGATAAGGAACACGCAATGTCTGGAATTAAGTATCAGTTTGGCGCCATCGCTGGTGCCGCCGCCGACATCAACTCCACCTCCGGCCGCATCAACGGGCTCCTCGGTGACCTTAAGGCCACCCTGCAGCCGATGGTATCGACATGGGAGGGAGAAAGCGCCGCCGCATATAACGCGGCGCAGGCCAAGTGGGATAAAGCTGCCGCCGAGCTCAACACGGTGCTAGCGACCATCTCCACCACGGTGTCCCAGGGCAATGACAATATGAGTGACGTCAACCGCCGCGCCGCCGCTAGCTGGGGCTAAACCGTCTCGACTGCGGGTCTTTCGCTAGGAGTATGGGCGCAGTCTTCCATCACCATTCACAACCATGAGCGGTGGGTGGCGTGGAGGAAGGCGTGAAGGGCTAGGAGAGGGGGTGCAGTCAATGGAAGGGCTGGACGCACCACCTCACAGTCAGCACTTTCTGCCCACCTAGTGAAAGGCGCCGGTATCGCTTCTCATCAACGTTTCTGTCTCTACCCCCACCCCGAAGTATCTGGGGATGGAGGCGTTGGTGAGGGGCGATATCGGCGTTTTGGGTTTTCAAACAGCCTCATACTAAAGTGAAACACCTATGTGTCCGCACCCGCGTCTACGTGGGTGCGCGCGTGCTGCAGGTCTCCACCGGCCGCTGTATGTACCGCGTAGGGGCTTACATAGCGTTGGCCGGCAGTTCCGAGACAGACTTTCAAGGAGTCATTTTGTCTACTTTCCACCCGAAGAGCGGTGACATCACCCGCAAGTGGTACGTCATCGACGCTACCGACGTGGTTCTGGGCAAGCTTGCTTCCACCGTGGCTGACATGCTGCGCGGTAAGCACAAGCCCCAGTACGCACCGAACGTTGATTGCGGCGACCACATCATCATCCTGAATGCGGACAAGATCCACATTTCTTCCAACAAGCGCGAGCGCGAGATGCGCTACCGCCACTCCGGTTACCCGGGCGGCCTGAAGTCCATGACCCTTGGTCAGTCCCTGGACGCCAACCCGGTCCGCGTTATCGAGGAAGCTGTGAAGGGCATGATGCCGCACAACAAGCTTTCCAACGCCTCCATCAAGAAGCTGCACGTTTTCGTGGGCGAGGAGCACCCGTACGCCGGCCAGAAGCCGGAAACCTTTGAGTTTAAGCAGGTGGCACAGTAATGACCGAGCAGAACATCGACAACAATGTAGCCGACGCTGCCGACATCGCTGCAGCAACCGCCGCTACCGAGGAGTTCACCAACACCATCGGTGATTCCCTGGCAACCGACACCGAGGCTGAGGTTGAGACCGCTGCCCCGGCTATCCACGAGGGCCCGATTCAGACCGTTGGCCGCCGTAAGCGCGCCATCGCTCGTGTCCGCCTCGTCGCTGGTTCCGGCAACATCTCTGTCAACGGCCGTGCCTTTGACGAGTACTTCCCGAACAAGCTGCACCAGCAGGACATCCTGCAGCCGCTGACCATCCTCGAGCGCGAGGGCCAGTTTGACCTCAAGGTCACCGTCACCGGTGGTGGCCCGACCGGCCAGGCCGGCGCCCTGCGTCTGGCTATCGCCCGCGCACTGAACATCTACAACCCGGCTGACCGCCAGGCCCTGAAGAAGGCTGGCCTGCTCACCCGTGATGCTCGTGCCGTGGAGCGTAAGAAGGCTGGTCTGCACAAGGCACGTCGTGCCCCGCAGTACTCCAAGCGTTAATCTTCGCGCATACTGCATTTTCGAAAGCCGCTGCTTCCCTTTCGTGGGAGGGGGCGGCTTTCCCCGTTCGGCCAGCGCACTGGTGTGATTCTCCTTATACTAAGCGGCGTGAAAGTCATTCTTGAGAGCGCGCGGGACGCACTATCGGTCCCCTTGGACGCAGCAAAGTTGCTGTGGCGGTACCTGCCGCAGCTGATCACGGTGATTTGCCTGTCGCTGGCAGTGCGCGCGGCGGTGCTGTGGTTGGCGGTGGTCATTTCTGAGTATTCGCCGTTGGCCGCCACGCTCATCTTCCCCTTTGCGCCGCTTTCTGTGATGACCGGCGTCATCGTGTGCTTTTGGATCATGCAGCCGTCCATGGAGTTCTTTGGCGGCGAGACCCGCTTTAGCAAACTGGATAAGACCACGCTGCTGACCGTCGGTGGCCTCCTCATCCCGTTCCTCACCGTGTATTCCTCCCACGGCCTGTTGCGGGATGACGCGCGGACCTTTGTCTACGACTCCGTGACCATCGAGGTGGCCACCAGCTTTCTCGATTATGATTTCGGGCGCTCGTTCATAAACTCCGGATGGCTATTTGCAGGGTTTCTCATTTCTATCGTGGTGCTGCGCAAACTCATTGGTGCGCTGCAGTTGGGGGAGCGCGCCTTTGGCGTGGCCACTGCGGCCGCGTACCTGGAGGTGCTGTGGATGGCCACGGCGTCGCTAAGCATCACCAGCAATTTTGAGAAGGTCCGTGTGTGGATTCTTAGCCGGCAAGGCATTGGCCCCGTATGGGACTCTATTGTCACGGCGAAGGATTGGATTGTCGCCCACACCTGGGTCATTGGTGCGGTGATTGGGTGGCTGTGGAATAACGCGGCGCAAATCGGCAACTTTATCGTCGTGCCCTTCGCATGGCTGACCCTCGGCGCGGTGGTCTACAACACGAGCCTGACCAGAGAGAAGGACAGTTCTGAGCCGGACACGTCAGGCGAGGAGGACGCGGTACCGCCCCTGCAGACGGTAGCCGATGCCCCCATCGAAGGTCCCGCCGAACGAGGAAAGCTCTCCCCGCATGCCGAGCAGAAGATGTGGGCCGATTATGGGCGTCGCTATTCGGAAGCAGCCTTCCGAACGACGCGAGACATGCTGGACAACGCCGCGCAGCCACTCGTCGGCCCCTTCCGTAATGCGTGGCGCAATTTCAAGACGCTGGCAGTCGCCGGTGCGGTCCCCATGCTGACCTTCTGCCTCGTCTTCGTCTTGGCTTCGGGCGCTGAGCTGGGCGTAGTCTATGCCCTGCGTGCCATCATCAAACCGCTGGCGCTGGGGACCATCACCATTGGGCTTGAGCCTTATGCGCTGGTTTTTGCCCGAGCCGTGTACTTCCTCGTTGCGCTCCCGCTGGTGGTAGCCGCGCTGGACCGCTTCCTCAACGCTGAGTACGCCGAGGCGGAGGACGCAGATGAGAGCACCGACGAAAACCAAGGCGAAGAGCCGGACGCTGAATCTGCCGTCCCAGCGAGCCAGGCGGGAGAGAAGTAGGTGGAATCGGTGACACAGACTACTGAGCACACTCAAGCCGGTGACGTGGATCGCGCAGAAGCCACGACCGATCCTGATACCCACATCAGCGCGCGCAAGCTCAACATTCTCACCCTGGTTGTCGCGGTGGTGTTGATTGCTGGCGGGATTATGGTTGAGCAGATCAACAGGCGCGGGTCCAGCGAGGAGCTGGCGCGTCCGGACCTGCGGGAGGACCACATCGTGAACCTGCGCCCTGAGACCGCGGACGTCTTGCCGGAGGCCTTCATTGAGAAGATCGCCCTGTGTACCGAAGCACCGCTGCAATCCGAGAATGCTCTGCTAGAAGGAGCCCACGGCTATTCCTGCAAGCCGTGGCTTACCAAGGAGCAGGACGCTGAGGGGCTCATGACATTCCATAGTCCGCGGGACATTGTCATTGGGGAGGAGGCCGAAGAGATGTACAGAGCCTTGCCCGATTATCACGATGATGCCTTCCAGACGTCGACCCGTACTGTTCGCGAGGCGAATGGTTCCGCCCCGGAAGTCCTCGTCAACGAATGGGGCAAGGATGGATTCGGCGGTGGCGACATTTTCGTCTACTACCCAGAAGAGAAGGTAATGGTGTCGTGGCCGTGGAACAAGACCGATCCGGGCGCGGAGGACGTTGAGGCGGTTGTCCGCGCAGAAGGCTTCTAAGCGCCTGTGCGCAGGCGCACCTCATAAGGGGCGCCCCAGGTGACGAATAATTCGGAAGGCTCGAAATCGGCGTTGGTGACGAAGTAGTACGTCATCTCCCATTCAGCCGGCCGCGCGCTGGGCTCGGGGAGGATATTGGCATCTAGTTCGAAAGGATTGATGGCCATCGGCCCCGCAGCCCCTTCGGGTTCACAGAGGTTGGGGAAGGCGGCGGGCATATCGGTCGGCACGTCCTGCGGGGACAACACGAGGCGGACAGGTTGCTCGATCCCTTGGCCGTCACGGAGCCCGACCTCGCATCCTTCAAGTGGGCTTTCCGGATCCGCATGCCAGTCCACGGTGGCCTTGTAGAGTGCGGTGTCCCCGGGGAGCGCAGGGGGATCCATGAGGTTCTTGTCGGCATAAAGGGAGCCGAATTCGGAGGGGTCTGCCTTGTCGATGGCGGCCAGGGTGACCGTCGCCGAGCGCTGGGCGGTGTCCTGGTCTAGCTGATAATCAAAGCTGAACTCGGCGGGCTCTTGCTTGGTGGCCTCGACGGTCGAATGGACCGACAGCGGGCGGTAGCCGTGCACCATGACGGAGGAGGAGGCCGCCACCATGATCGCGAGCGCCGGAAGAGTTGCTGCCCACCACCACGCCTTCGAGGCCTTCTTCGATGCTGTGTCTTGGGACGTCATGCTTTAACCTCCACGGCTGTGTGAAGTTCCTTGCCCATGGGGACCGGTTGTTGGTGGAAGTCGCCGAGGAGATTCTCCACCTCTAGCGCCAGCGTGGCGGGGCCCAGCGAATCCTCTGGGAGTACAAAGAGACTGGTACATGTCATGGGGAGGGAGACGACCTCGGCGTCGCATTGCGGTGTGGTCGTGCGGAAAACACGGCCCTCGGAGTCTTCTAATTTCAGGCTCAGGGGGTAGGAGTGAGTGCGCTCCAGCGTGAAATCGACGGCTACTTCATACAGCTCATTGAGCTCCTCGCCCTCGGGCAGAGTGCCGGTGAATTCCGCGTAGTCGCCGGACGCCAGTGGGCGAGTGTGGACGTCTACCTGGCTAATGCGGGTGTGCCCGGGTACTTCGTCGGTGTACTCAAAGTGGGAGAATTCCACCTCGCGCGGATCGGGCAGCTGGTCACTAATGAAGATGCCCAGGGAGGTGATCGCTGCGGCCACGGCGATCATGGGGACCTTCTTGCGGTTGAGCAGGGGCAGGGAGGAAGATTTGCGGTGGGTCATGCCAACTCCATCTCTGCTACGGGGGTGGGGTCAAACCATCGGTAGGACATGTCCAGGCTGGATTTGCGCACCGTCAGATCGTTGAGAACAAGCGCTGTTCCGGGGGCATCGTCGACGGGGATGTCGACGGCGAAGGGAACCCCGGGGTTGGGCCTGGTCACCGCCCCGTTCTCCAGTGAGGGCGCGATGGAGAACTGCTCAAAGGGGATAGGCTCACCATTGCGGGTAAGGCTAAACATCTGTTGGTAGTCCGTGAAGGCGATGTCTTGGGTGTTGAGGAACGTGGCGGTGACGTGGACTTGGCCGGCCTCGACGCGGGGCTTATCGACGACCACCTGGGCCTGCTGCAACTCCACCGTTTCGCCTGGAGCGATGACTGCAGGTTCTTCCGTTTCCGCGGGCTCGGTGTTTCCGAGCACCAGAAATAGTGCTGCGACAGCGAGTATCGCCATGTTGAACTTGGTGAGCACACCATCGGTGAGGGTTTTGAAGAGTTTCACTCCCTTCGACTCCCTCACGCGCGTCAAGCCTTTCGCATAGGACATGGTGATTATTCAAGCAGAGGACGGCCCAGCGCGCGCGTTAACTGGGGAAACTCCCCACCGGCCCTGCTCACAGGGCAGAAGGTGGGAAGAAGTCTACACAACAAGAACGAGCCGACCTGCGCCAGGCAAGGGGGAGCGGGCATAATGAACAACTATGACTCGACTTTTTGGAACCGATGGAGTTCGCGGCCTCGCGAACAAGAAGCTCACTCCCATTCTGGCTTTGCGCCTAGGGCAGGCAGCGGCGGAGGTGCTGACCTCGGACCGGGAGTCCTACGAGCGCCGCCCGCTGGCGATTATTGGGCGCGACCCGCGTGTGTCGGGCGAGATGTTGGATGCGGCGATTGCCTCGGGCTTGGCCTCACGCGGCGTCGACGTCGTGCGCGTCGGCGTGCTGCCGACCCCGGCCATCGCATTCCTCACCGATGATTTTGGGGCGGACCTCGGCGTGATGATTTCCGCCTCCCACAACCCGATGCCGGACAATGGCATCAAGTTCTTTTCCGCGGGCGGCAAGAAGCTGCCGGATGAGGTGGAAGACCGCATCCAGGCTGCCATGGACAACCTCACCGACGGTGGGCCCACGGGGACCAAGATTGGCCGCATTATTTCGGAGGCCCCCGACGGCCGGGAGCGCTACCTCAAGCACCTAGCAGAGGTCGTCACCACGGATCTGAGCGGTATCAAGGTTGTTGTCGACACCGCAAACGGTGCTGCCTCCAAGGTTGCTCCGCAGGCCTATGAGGCAGCGGGCGCTGAGGTCATCGCTATTCACAACAAGCCCAATGCCTTCAACATCAACGAGGACTGCGGTTCGACCCACATTGAGAAGACTCAGGAGGCCGTCGTCGAGCACGGCGCTGATCTGGGCTTGGCCCACGACGGTGACGCTGACCGTTGCCTAGCCGTCGATGCTGAGGGCAACGTCGTTGACGGTGACCAGATCATGGCGATCCTCGCGGTGGGCATGAAGGAAGAGAACGACCTCCGCTTCAACACCCTGGTGGCCACCGTGATGTCGAACCTGGGGCTGAAGCTGGCGATGCAGGAGCAGGGCATTGAGGTCAAGGAAACCGCCGTGGGGGATCGCTACGTGCTGGAGGAGCTCAACCGCGGTGATTTCTCCCTGGGCGGCGAGCAGTCCGGTCACGTCGTGCTGCCGGATGATTGCACCACTGGCGATGGCACACTGACGGGACTGTCTATCATGGCGCGCATGGCTAAGTCCGGCAAGACTCTCAAGGAGCTGGCCTCCGTGATGACGGTATTGCCGCAGGTGCTCATCAACGTGCCGGTGTCCGATAAGGCGGTCATCCTCAACGCCCCCGAAGTCAAGGAAGCTATTGCCGCCGCCGAGGCAGAGCTTGGTGATACGGGCCGCGTCCTGCTGCGCCCCTCCGGCACGGAGGAGCTCTTCCGCGTCATGGTGGAAGCAGCTGAAAAGGAGCAGGCACGCAAGGTAGCGGGCAAGCTTGCTGCCGTCGTTGCCGCTGTCTAGTTCTACCCGCATAATCGCAACCCTGGGCCTTTGGCCTGGGGTTTCTTCTTTTTCTGCGCGGTGGGGGAACCGGCGGGTGGCTTTCTCAGTCCAATAAGAGCAGGAATCACTGTTTGTTGTGGACAAGAAGGAGGGCGCACATGCCCGACGTATTTTTTGATGAGGAGGAAGCCACGCGGCTTCTCGACGACGTCATGGACCAAGCCCGCGCCCAAAGTGACGCACACCGCGGGGACAGACCGAGCTTTGCCCCGTCTTCTGCGGGGCGGGATTTTAGCGGGCATGGGGCGCAGATTCAGGCGTTGTTGAGTCGGCTACACGAGCGCGGTGCGTGGCGCTTGGAGAACATATCGGCCACCGCGGGCGCCGCGCGTGAGCAGGTGCGGGCGTTTGGCGACGTCGACCGTGGCCTCGCTGGCCAATTCGGCAGCCAGGAAACGGGGGCGAACTGATGTCCACGATGATCAAGTCGCTCTTGGGCGATTATTCACAGGTAGTCTCCCAGTTTCAGGCTGCGAGCCTTGGCGGCTACTCCGGTCCCAGCACACCGATTGATTTGTTGGGGGACATGGTGGGTTCCGTCGACGGGATCAACCCAGGAGAGCTCGTGACGCATACCGCGTCGGCGATGGGCGCGCGACGTCCACTGCGCGGCGGCAATGGTCTGCGGGATTTCCTCCTTGGCACGGTGCTGTCGCTGGCTGGGGGAGCGATCATGGATCACCTGCGCGGCGTGCAGGATGACTTTGAGAAGGAAAGAGACGAAGCCGATGATCTGGTGGAGTCCGCGCAGCAGTGCTCCGAGGCCATCGAAGACGTGGTCAGTGTTTCCGAATCTGCAGTAGCGGAGTTGATTTCTGCAGTAATTCCGCTGCTGAATATCTTGACCATGTTGCTGCAGCGGCACCCGTTGGGCAAGGCCATCGTCCCGGTTATTTCGCGCATTGGCGGTGACCTGATTGACCAGACGAATGACACCATTTCGCAAACCTGCCGGGACCGCGACACCGCCATTGAGAATTGCTACGGCGAGTTTGAAAAGCGCTGCGCCGAGGTATGCGAGCGGGAGCTGCCGGAAACCCCGCCTGAGCCTGAATGCGGTGGCGAGGAGAAGCCGAAGGAGTGCCCACAACCGGATCCTGAGCCCTGTGCACCGACGAAACCTGTGAGCCCCGCAGAACCAACGGCACCGGCGCAAGCCCAGCCAACGCCACCGGCGCCGACAGCGCAGCCCGCTCCACCGCAGCAACCAGTTGGGCCGGAACCATCTAAACCGGTGGCACCGCCAGAAAAACCTGCGCCAACCCAGCCCGCGGCGGTGACGGAAGAAGAATGCCCGCCGGCTGAAGACAAGCCTCAGCCAGCGAAACCGAACACGCCGCATACCGTGCCGACTGAGCCCGCAGCGCAAGCGCAGCCCACACCCGATTCCACCGCAACAGAAGAAGCGCACAAGCCGTGCGGGTGCCACGCGGAGAAGGAGAAGCAGCAGTCTTGTACCTGCACTGAGCAGCCGCGCGACGTGGGAACCACCACGCCGGCCGACGCCGGGATTGAGGTGCCCAGCGAGGTTGACGTGCCGACCGCACCCGTGCAGGCGGAGGTGACTGAATGCCCGGAGGAGGCGGTGCAGGTAGTCGAAGAGGTCGAGGAGCCTGACGAGCCTGTAGAAGCTGAAGACTGTGAGGAAGAAAGCGGCGAGAGTCCTAACGCGGAATCCTGTGAGTGTAAGCCGGAGGAATCCTGCTGCGGAAGTCTGGGCATCCTAGGCGTAGGAGTTGCCATTCTGGGGCTTGGGCTGCTGGCTGAAGCCGCCGTGGATTTCATTGAGAATCTGCCGGAGCCTGAGCTGGAACCTGCGCCTGAGCCAGAACCAGAGCCGAAGCCGGAACCAGAGCCGGGACCACCACCGGCGCCAGAACCAGCCCCGGACAACGGAGTCACGCCACCACCGCCAGAGCTCACTAACGTTCCGGAGCCAGAAGCTCCACCAGAGAAGCTGGCGCACATGCAGGCAGCGGAAGCGCCGGCACCGGTGCCAGCCCCTGAACCGCCCCCTGAGCCAGCTCCTGGGCCGGCTCCCGGCGCGGGAGCCGCACCAGAAATGAAGCCGGAAACGGCACCGGAAGAAAGCTCAGATTCCCCATCCGTACAGGCGCGAAAGGCAGGGCAGTGGTAATGCCGCACAATGATTTCGATGAGTTCGCACGCGGATTCCGTGAGCGCACAGCCGCACGGCTGTTGGAGTTTGAGAAAGCGATGGCCAAGGCACAGGACGAGCTCGAGAAGTCCGCTCAGCGCGCGGCCCAAGCCCAAGCGCACACACATGCGCCGCACACACATACGCCGGGGCGAAACCCAGAGTCCAGGGGCGTGCCGCATAGTCAAGCGCAGGGGCAGGGCCGGGGCCGTCCGCGCGGTCAGGTGCAGTCGGTGCTCAGGCGCAGCTGAAGCAGCAGCGAGAAACAAGTCTGGTTCCTCGCAGCCACAGGTGATACCGTGAGGTGACTGCCTACTGCACGTATCAACCAGGGTGAGGAGAATGCCGCATGACAACAGTGCCTTGGCTTCATGACGTCCTGTGGGGCGTTCTTCCCATGCTGTACCTCTTGGTGGCTTTTGTTGTGCTTGGCATTGAGATTAAATTCGACAGAGAAATGTCCCACATAAAGCTGTGGACGGCCGCTCAGTTGCTTCTGCCGGGCATTGCACTTATTGCCTGGTATTTTCTTGAAGTCCCTAAGCTAAAACAACTACAGCAGGACGACAACTGATCGTCCTGCTGTAGTTAGGAAAAGCCGCGCTGTGAAGCGCTATTTCGTTGGAGCTTTATTTGCTGTACTCAAAGCCGGCGCGTTGAGCCAGGTCCTCGCCGGTGAAGCTCTCAACGCCCTTCGCGGAGGCGTCGGCATCCGCAAAGCCGTCATACTTGGATTCGCCAGCCAGGGTGGAAAGGAAGAAGCCGGTCACAAGGCCGCGGGCGGTCTCGACTGCGGAGCCCTGGAAGAAGCCGGAACCGAGCGCCAACTTGAAAAACTTATCCTCGCTGAAACCGGACTGCGTGCCCTTGGCAATCTCCCGGTAGGCCACCGGTCCGCCCCACGCGTTGGCCAGCTTTGCGGGGTTGCCGGCGCGGAAGATGTCATCCTGGCCCGCGCCGATAACGAGGCCGCGTGCCTTGACGGAGCGGGCAGCTTGAACGGCGGATGGTGAGGTATCAGCAGGGTAGAGGGCTGCGACGGCGCGGACCTTCGGGTTATCCACGGCAGCCAAGGTGGCTACGCCGCCTCCCATGCCGTGGCCGAAAACGCCCAGCTTGGAAGCGGACACCGAAATCTTGCCAGCGCCCAGCCTAACGCCCGCGGCAATCTGCAGGGCCGATTCGAGGTCGGCAGCCAGGTTACGGTGCTTGGCAAACACACCAGTCTCCGTATCGGGAGCAACCACCACGATGCCCCAGCTGGCTAGGTGGCGCAGAGTGGCGTGGTAGTCCTTGACGTTCTTCGTCCAGTCGTGAGCAAACGCCACGGCGGGCAGGCCCTTGCCTTCAGCAGGGGTGTAGACCTTGCCTTCTAGCCCTGCATAAGACAGGTCCCCAACGAGGACGCGGTGCGGGCCGCGCTTGGACAACGTACCGAGATGCTTCTTCAAATTCGCAGACACGCTTTACAGAATAGAGGAAAGCGTAGACAAAGAGGTGGACATGTACCAGATAGGTGGGGGAAGGTTTTAAGCACGATCCTTGCGGTTCGGCACGATAAATCATGCTGTAAAATTCCGTTCCATGTGTGGAATCGTTGGATACATTGGCCATAACACCGATGGTCGTGAGTACTTTGCCCTCGACGTTGTGCTGGAGGGCCTGCGCCGATTGGAGTATCGCGGCTATGACTCAGCAGGCGTCGCAATGTACGCCGATGGGGAGATCTCCTGGCGCAAAAAGGCTGGAAAGGTCGCTGCGCTGGAAGCTGAAATCGCTGCGCGCCCGCTGAAGGATTCCGTCTTGGGCATTGGGCACACCCGCTGGGCAACCCACGGTGGTCCAACCGATCTGAACGCCCACCCGCACGTCGTGGACGGCGGCAAGCTCGCCGTCGTGCACAACGGCATCATCGAGAACTTCGCCGAGCTTAAGAGCGAGCTGGAGGCCAAGGGCCATAACTTCGTGTCCGAGACCGATACTGAGGTTGCCGCCACCCTTCTAGCAGATGTTTTCCACAACGAGGCCCACGGCGACCTCACCAAGGCCATGCAGTTGACCGGCAAGCGCCTGGAAGGTGCGTTCACCCTCTTGGCTATTCATGCCGAGCAGGCAGACCGCATCGTGGCTGCGCGCCGCGATTCGCCGCTGGTCATCGGTTTGGGCGAGGGTGAGAACTTCCTCGGCTCGGATGTCTCCGGCTTCATCGACTACACCAAGTCCGCCGTGGAGATGGACAACGACCAGGTCGTGACCATCACCGCGGATGACATCGAGATCACCGACTACGACGGCAACCCCGCCCAGGGCAAGCCCTTCGAGATCAAATGGGACGCCGCTGCTGCCGAAAAGGGCGGCTTCAACTCCTTCATGGAGAAGGAAATCCACGACCAGCCAGCAGCCGTGCGCGATACGCTGCTCGGCCGCCTCGATGAGACCGGCAACCTGGTCCTCGATGAGATTCGCATCGAGGAGTCGGTGCTCAAGTCCATCGACAAGATCATCGTCATCGCCTGCGGCACCGCCGCTTATGCCGGCCACGTCGCGCGCTACGCCATCGAGCACTGGTGCCGCATCCCGTGTGAGGTGGAGCTGGCCCACGAGTTCCGCTACCGCGATCCCATTGTCAACGAGAAGACCCTGGTCGTGGCCCTGTCACAGTCGGGCGAGACCATGGATCCCCTCATGGCAGTGCGCCACGCCCGCCAGCAGGGCGCCAAGGTGATTGCTATTTGCAACACCCAGGGTTCCTCCATTCCGCGCGAGTCCGACGCCGCCCTCTACACCCACGCCGGCCCGGAGATCGCCGTGGCCTCCACCAAGGCCTTCCTGGCACAGATCACCGCGACCTACCTGCTGGGCCTCTACCTAGCACGCCTGCGCGGCAACATGTTCTCCGATGAGGTCAATTCCGTCCTGGATGACCTGCGTGCGATGCCGGATAAGGTCCAGGCAGTCATCGACAACGAAAAGCAGGTCTACGATCTGGCCACTGCCATGGAGAACGCTAAGTCGGTGCTCTTCTTGGGCCGCCACGTCGGTTTCCCGGTCGCACTGGAGGGCGCGCTCAAGCTCAAGGAGATTGCCTACCTGCACGCGGAGGGCTTCGCCGCCGGCGAGCTCAAGCACGGCCCGATCGCGCTCATCGAGGAGGGCCAGCCGGTCTTCGTCATCGTGCCTTCCCCGCGCGGCCGCGATTCCCTGCACGCCAAGGTTGTCTCCAACATCCAGGAGATCCGCGCCCGCGGCGCTATCACCATCGTCATCGCGGAAGAGGGCGACGAGGCGGTCGAGGCCTACGCCAACCACATCATCCGCATCCCGCAGGCGCCGACGCTGATGCAGCCGCTGCTGGCTACCGTTCCGCTGCAGATTTTCGCCTGCGGTGTGGCCACCGCCAAGGGCTATGACGTGGACCAGCCGCGTAACCTTGCGAAGTCGGTGACCGTCGAATAGCGCTGAGCCCTCAAGTGGCACAATGGTGGGTATGTTAAAAACCACCGTTGACCTCAACGCTATTGCCCACAATGTTGCTCGCGTGAAGGAGGCGGTGGCCCCGGCCCGCCTCATGTGCGTGGTCAAGGCGGACGCGTACGGGCACGGTGCGCAGCGCTGCGCACCGGTCATGGCGAAGGCGGGGGCAGACGCCTTCGGGGTGGCCACGCTCGTCGAGGCCGTGGAGTTGCGAGGCGTCATCGAGGACCTTCCCATCGCCGCGTGGCTGTGGGAGCCAACGGAGGACCTCGCCCCAGCCCTTGCCGCTGGTATTCAGATCGGCATCCCATCTTTGATGCACGCACGAGCCCTCATCGAGGCTGCCGAAGCGCCCACCGAAGCCTTCGTGATGGTGGAAACGGGGATGCACCGGTCGGGCGTCGACAAGCATGCGTGGCAGGAGACCTTCCGCCTGCTTGCCGACGCCCCCCACATCACCGTCCTAGGCCTCATGTCCCACTTTGCCTGTGCGGACGAGCCGGAGCACCCGCACAATGATCATCAGGAGGCGGAATTCCGCCAGGCCCTAGCGCTTGCACGCGAGGTGGGGCTGGAGTGCCCGCTGAACCACCTGGCCAATTCGCCGGCGGCATTGACTCGCCCCTCAGCACGTTTTGAACAAGTGCGCGCCGGTGTGGCCCTGTACGGGCTTGAACCGGTGGCCGGGCTCGACCATGGGCTGGAACCAGCCATGACGTGGGAGGCTTCCGTTGTTGCTGTGAAGCCGATTTCGGCGGGGGAGTCCACATGCTATGGCCTGACCTGGACCGCGGATAGTGACCGCGAGCTCGCCACCGTCAGCGTGGGTTATGCCGACGGGCTGCCGCGCGCCTTTCAGGGGGCGCTGCAGGTAGGCATTGGTGGCGAGTTGTACCAGCAGGTGGGGCGGGTCTGCATGGACCAGATCGTCGTCGACCTCGGCGCGAACCCTCATGGCGTGCGCGCCGGGGACACTGCCGTTATCTTTGGGCGCGGCGGTATGAGCGCTACAGAATTGGCCGCGGCCGCTGGCACCATCAACTATGAAGTGGTGTGCCGCCCCACCGGGCGCACCACGCGCACCTATTGTGAAGGAGCTAACGATGCGCAGTGATTTTCCGCACGAAGGGCGCCGTGTGGCTGCCACCCCGGAGGATGCCCAGGCCTTCGGCGAAGAGCTGGGCGCGACGCTGGAAGCAGGGGACTTGGTGATCCTCGACGGCCCCTTAGGTGCCGGGAAAACCACCTTTACGCAGGGCATTGCCCGCGGGATGCAGGTGAAGGGGCGGGTGACGTCGCCGACCTTCGTCATCGCGCGCGAGCACCCTTCCCGCGTGGGCGGGCCGACGTTGGTGCACGTGGATGCCTACCGCTTGCTCGATCATTCGGATGATCCGTTGGGGGAGCTGGACAGTCTAGACTTGGACACCGAAATCGAGGACGCCGTGGTCGTTGCCGAGTGGGGTGGGGGCTTCATGGAGCGCCTGTCCGATGCGTACCTCGCCATCACAATCAACCGCGACTCGGACGATGACGTCCGCGTCTTTACATGGAAATGGGTGAACTAACGTGCTGGCTTTTCTTGCCGAACAGCCCCTGCTAACGCTCTTTCTGATCATGGCGGTGGGACTGGCCGTGGGCAAGATCAATGTCTTCGGCATTTCGCTCGGCGCCGCCGCGGCGATGTTCGTGGCCTTGGGCTTGTCCGCGGCGAACCCGGACATCGTGGTCCCCGCCTTTGTTTATCAGTTTGGCCTGGCCATCTTCGTCTACGTTATCGGCCTGAATTTTGGCCGCAGCTTCTTCGAAGATTTCCGCCGGCGCGGTTGGAAGATGTCCATGGTGGTCATCGTCTTCTTCTTCCTGCTCGCGGGGCTGGCAACCCTAGCGATGCGCCTCTTTGATCTGGACCCCGCGATCAGCGTGGGCACGCTGGCAGGTTCGCTGAGCTCGACGCCCGGTATGGCCGCGGTCGTCGAGGCCCTGGGCGGCGATAGCACCCCGGTGGTGGGCTATTCCTTGGCCTACCCTGGCTGCATTATCGGAACCATCCTGGTGGCCGCCATCGGCGCGAAGGCGCTGCGCGTGAATCACGTTGAGGACGCCCGCGCCGAGGGCATGATTGCGGAGCCGCTGGAGTGGCGGGCGGTGCGCCTGACCCGCGACTTTGACGCAACGGTAGGGGAGCTGCAGGAGGTGACTGGCGAGCGCGTCATCGCTACCCGCCACGTCAACAATCCCCACAACCACAACCTGGCCTACCCGGAGCTGCCACTGCGCGCCGGCATGGAGCTCTTGCTCAACGGCACGGCACCAGCGCTCGATAGTGCGATTTCCCAGCTGGGTGAGGAGATCCACCTCAACCTCCACGAGGAAGATGGCCTGGTCTACCGCCGCCTGACCGTGTCCAGCCCACGTGTTGCGGGCTATCAGCTCAAGGACTTGGACACTGTCAAGGAAGGCTTCCTCATCGCGCGCGTGCGCCGCGGTGACTCCGACGTCGTGCCGAACGAGGAAACCGTCCTGCACTACTCGGACCGTGTGCGCGTCATCACCGCGCCGGGCAGGCTTGACGACGTCCGCCGTTTCCTCGGCGACTCCGAAGCCAAACTCGGCAACGTCGATCTCTTCCCCTTTGCCCTCGGCCTCTTCATTGGTCTGCTCTTCGGTGCTATCCCGATTCCGCTGCCAGGCGGCACGACGCTGTCCTTCGGCTTCGGTGGCGGCCCCATCGTCGTCGGCCTCATCCTGGGCGCGCTGGGCCGCTCGGGCCCGATTAACTGGCAGCTTCCTTTCCACGCCAAGCAGACTATCTCCACGCTGGGCTTGACCTTGTTCCTGGCGGGCGTGGGAACGTCGGCTGGCGGCCAGTTCCGCGACGCCTTGTCGGATCCGACCTCCCTGAAGTATATGGGCGTGGGTATTGTGCTGTCGCTGGTCTCCGCCATCGGCATCGTCGCGGTATCCATGCTGGTGCTGCGCCTGAAGTTTGATGAGTCGATGGGCATCGCCGCAGGCATGACCACGAACCCGGCGATCATGGCCTACCTCAACCCCCAGACCGGCACCCAGCTGGCAGAGCGCGGCTATGCCACCGTGTACCCCACGGCGATGATCGGCAAGATCCTCATGTGTCAGGTCCTTGCCCTGTTGATCGTCTGATCCTTTTCTCGGCACCGGAAGGGCCGGTCAGGGTCGCTGCAGGGCGGTCACGTAGGATATCCCCGTACTGAACTCCCTAATATTAGGAGCACATCCCCATGAATAAAATCGGCCAATTCATCACGACCGTTGTCATCGGCGGCTTTGCCATCGTCCTTGGCTTGCTCATCGCGCTGTCCATGACCCGTTCGCCGGAGGAGCCTTCCTCGACGTTGGGTGAAACCTTGGACACGTACCCGAAGAACCTGAGCTTCTCCGCGCTCTTGGTCCCCGACGTCTACGGCCAGGATTGGATTGCCGGTCTCGTCGTCTGCCCGGGTGCTACGGAGCAGCAGCTTGGGGAAGGCGGCGTGGATGTCGCCGGTATCGACTTTGTCGACGGCAAGGTGGCGGAGGATGAGAACTACTTTGTCACCGTCAGCGTCAATCAGGAGTACCAGGTGGAGAAGCTGAACCGCTCCCAGGTGGACCTCTGCTCCGGCGTCCTCGAGCAGGTGGAGATGGCCAAGGCCCAGGGCCAGGACGCTCCGCCGCTGCGCGGCATCCAGCCGGGCGAGCCGCTGCAGTTCCTGCGCGGTGATGACCAGATGTTGCAGCAGGGCGCTGACAATGAGGACGCTCCTGCCTGGCAGTTCGTGGGCTAATGAAGGTCCTCGCACTCGATACCGCCACCACGGATCTGGTCACGGGCATCGTTGACACCGACACTGGCGACAGCATCGACCGCGTCATCAGCGGTACGCGCGCCCACAATGAGCAGCTCATCCCTACCATCGAGGAGCTGCTTGCCGACGCCTCCCTGACCTACCCAGATCTCTCCGCCATCGTCGTGGGCACGGGGCCTGGGCCGTTTACCGGCCTGCGCGTGGGCATGGCCACCGCCTCCGCGTTGGGCGTGGCCCTCCACCTGCCCGTGCATGGCGTGTGCACCTTGGATGCCATCGCGCATGGTCGAATGGGGGAGTGGCTGGTGGCCATCGACGCTCGCCGCAAAGAGGTCTACTGGGCCACCTATGACGAAGGGGAGCGCCGTAGCGGCCCGAACGTATCGAAGCCGGAATCCCTCGATCTGAGCACCGCCGGACTTTCGAGTCCGGAGACCGCGCGCCTCGTGTTCCCAGAGTCCATCGCCCCGCGTTTGCCGGAAGGTATCGCTGACCTTCCCCGCGAGTGGGCCACACCGCGCGCCGCGGGTTTGGTGGCCTGCGCTGATCTGTCCGCTGAACCCGCGCCACTCGTCCCGCTCTACCTTCGCCGTCCCGATGCCGTGGAGCCACAGGCCAAGCCGCGCTCGGCCGCGCTCGTCGGCGGCATCGAGGACACTCCCGAATCATGAGGCTGCGCCCACTGACCCCCGCGGACGCGCCGCGCTGCGCCGAGCTGGAAAAGGTACTCTTCCCCGGCGAACACCCATGGCCGGCGCATGCCTTCGAGCAGGAAATCGCGGCGGGCCACACCACCTACTGGGCGGTTGACGCAAGCGACGACCACAACGACAACCGCGCGGAAGTTCTCGGTTACGCCGGCGTGGGACGGATGGGGCCCGCTGCCTGGCCGGAGTACGAAATCCACACCATCGGTGTCGACCCTGCCGCCCAACGGCAGGGCATCGCGCGGCTGATGATGGACGCCATCGTCGAGCTTGCAGATTCCCACGACGCGCCCATCTTCCTCGAAGTGCGCGTGGGCAACGATCCGGCCATCCGCCTCTACGAGGCCTATGATTTTGTCATCAACGGCCTGCGCCGCAACTACTATCAGCCCTCCGGCGCGGACGCCCACACCATGTACCGACCACGAAAGAGTGAGAGATGTTAATCCTCGGCATCGAGTCCTCCTGCGACGAAACCGGCGTGGGCATCATCGAGCTGTCTGAGAACGGACACATGGAGATCCGCGCCGACGTCGTCGCCTCCTCCATGGAACAGCACGCGCGCTTCGGCGGCGTGGTTCCGGAGATTGCCTCCCGCGCCCACCTCGAAGCCATGCCGCAGGTGATGAAGGCGGCGTTGGAGGAGGCAGGCGTCGAGAAGCCAGATGCAGTGGCTGCCACCGTGGGGCCCGGACTGGCCGGCGCGCTCCTCGTCGGGGCGTCGGCAGCCAAGGCCTTTGCTTCCGCGTGGGGCGTGCCTTTCTACGGCGTCAACCACCTCGGCGGGCACGTCGCGGTGGCCAACCTGGAGGGCGAGGAGCTGCCGCACTCGGTGGCCCTGCTCGTTTCCGGCGGTCACACCCAGCTGCTTGAGGTCGAGGCCGTGGGCAAACCCATGAAGGAGCTGGGAACCACGCTTGACGACGCCGCCGGCGAAGCCTACGACAAAGTCTCCCGCCTCCTAGGGTTGGGGTATCCGGGAGGGCCGGTCATCGATAAGCTGGCCGCCCAAGGAAAGCCCACCATCGACCTGCCGCGAGGTTTGTCCAAGGCCGAAGACCTGCGCGGGCCCAACCGCCACAATTTCTCCTTCTCGGGACTCAAGACGGCGGTGGCACGCCACGTGGAAAAGGCCGAGCGCGAGGGCACCACGGTCCAGGTTGAGGACCTGTGTGCTTCCTTCCAGGAGGCGGTGGCCGATGTGCTCACCGCCAAGGCCGTGCGCGCCTGCCAGGACACCGGCGCCAAGGTACTGCTGCTCGGCGGCGGCGTGGCGGCGAATTCGCGTCTGCGCGCCTTGGCGGCGAAGCGCTGCGAATCTGCAGGCATCGAGCTGCGCGTGCCGCGCTTCAAGCTGTGCACCGACAACGGCGTGATGATCGCGGCGGTGGCCGCCCAGCTCATCCACGAAGGCGCAGAACCCTCCGGCCTGGCATGCGGGACCGATACACAGCTTGAGGTGGAAGTGCCGCTCGTGGCTGCTGCGCGCTAGCGGATGCGCAACCCCCAGGGTGCAGGTAGTGTGATGAACGATAATTGCCTCGCTCGCACATAAGGAGCTCACACCGCTATGACCACTGGATTCCTCGTTAACCCCGATCTGTCCCGCCGCACCATCGAGTTTGAGCTCGAGCACGCAAATCAATTCCTCGGCGGCACCACCGAGGATCGTGTCTCTGTGGCCTTCCAGGATGATGGCCAGACCTACGCGGCGCTGTTTAACCCGAACGCCAAGGCTGAAGGCGCCGACCCGAACCCGGTGGCATCACTGGCGCGCAATGCAGCTGCGACCGGCAATTCCGCCTTCTTGCAGGACCCAATCCGTTCCATCTGCGGTCCGGTTATCTTCGTTGCTGCCGACGGTGACGACAAGAACATCGACGAGGTCGCCGAGGCCGTGGAGCACGGCATCCGCGCGGTGAAGAACTACCACGAGGACAACCCGGAGGAGTACCAGCTGTGGCGCGCGGCTGTGCTGAACTCCCACCGGCAGGTCTAATTCCAGCCCTTGTTTGTAGGGCCTCAGCGCTTTTCTAGCGCTCGGTGTGGCGCAGCCATGCCAATACGGCCTTCACCCGCCGGTTGGAGTCCTCGGGTCGAAACCCGAGCTTTATAAATACATTGGAGACATGCTTGCTTACTGCTCCGGAGGTAAGGACGAGCGTGTCTTCAATGTCTTTATTGCTCAATCCTTGGGCCATAAGCCCCAGTACCTCCCGCTCGCGAGCGGTGAGCCGGGCTAGACCAGTGTGCCTTGCAGAAAGCAGCGCCGTGACCACCTCTGGGTCCACCACGGTGCCGCCGCGGGCGACATCGTCAAGCGTGCGCACGAATTCTTCAACATCAGAAACGCGCTCCTTGAGTAGGTACCCGAATCCGCCGTGCTCCAGGAGGCGGTCGAGATAGCTTGCCGCTACGTATTGGCTCAGCACCACCACGGGTTGGGTGGGGTCGGCTGCCCGCAGATCGTGCACGGCTTGAAGCCCGTCATCGGTCATCGTGGGCGGCATGCGCACATCGCTGATAATGAGGTCGAAGTCTTCCTGCACTGCGATGGCGCGCAGTGCTTCGGCATCTGTGACCGCCGTGACGCTATGACCGAGAGCACCGAGTAGTTGCTCCAGACCCGCGCGCAGGAGCGCGGAATCTTCTGCGAGTAGTAACTTCATTCCGCCTCCTTCAGCGGTAGTTTGACCAGCAGCTGGCCGCCGCCTTTACCCGTAGCATTGGTGCTATCAGCACCAAAGGTTACTGTGCCGCCGAGTGCAGCAGCACGCTCACGCAGCCCGGCGAGGCCCGTGCCCGAACCCACAGCTGCACTCTCACCGTCCGGCTCTTTGGCCGTGGGGCCCATGCCATTATCTACGATTTCTAGGCGCAGCATATCCCTAAAAGCGACCGTTACCACGGCTTCGGTGGCTGCGCCGTGTTTAGAGGCGTTTGTGAGCGCCTCGGCGACTGCATGATAGGCCAGCAGTGCTGTGGTCTCGTCTATCGAGCTCTCAGCGCCCTCTACGCGAAGTGTGGTCTCAAGCCCGGAATGGGCGAGTAACTCGTCGAGGGCGGGGATAAGCCCGTCGTCGAAAAGCACCTGCGGCGCAATGCCACGCACTGTCGCCCGCAATGAAGCCAGAGCCAAAGAGGCATTATGTTCTGCGTCAGTCAAGGCCTGCTGTGCCTGGGGCGGGGCTTGTAGTTTTGCCGCGGCCAAGTTGAGCTTGAGCGCAGTGAGGTACTGCTGCGGGCCATCGTGCAGTTCGCGTTCGATGCGGCGGCGCTCGCCGGAGAAGGCATCGATAAGCGTGGCACGCGAGGCCGCCATTTCCTCGGCCGAAGGACTCAATGCCAGTCGGGTCAGCGAGACCGACGCTGAGACCAAGAGGCGGTTGAGACCTACCAGTAACAACACAAGCAACAGAGCAGCCAGCCAGCAGGTTAAGAAAATAAGCGGTCGGTTGGAGGTGGACCACTCGCCAACGGAGAACTCGGCCTTAGGTACGAATGGCGCTATCGCTAGCACACCCGCTGTGAAACCCAGGGCCGTCCACGCGGTAAAGCATGCAGTCGAAATCAATAACTGCAACACGAGGTGATAGAACTGCTGCCAATCAAACCATCGATCTGCGCGCCGGGGTGGAATTTCCACGCCCATCCACTGCGCGCCCAACCGGCCGACAAGTTCCGCGGCGCGACCCACCAACGGGATCCACGGCAGCATCAGCACCGAAATCACCAAGGTTGGGATACACAGCATGCCGAGGAGGAGGCTCCACGCACAGGCTTTGAAGGTTCGCATAGTCTTCGACCCTATCCGCCATGCCGGTGGAAGGGCAGTGGAGCTAGCTCCACCATTTTCCGGGCAGCCCGCCCCATGTCATTGTCGTGCGTGGCCGAGTGGAATCAAAGGCATGTTAAAAGCAGAAAATCTTAGTAAGCGCTACGGCCGCCGCACCGTGCTTAATCGCGTCAATGTGTCTATCGCCCCAGGCGAATTCGTTGCCATCATGGGGCCATCGGGAAGCGGCAAAACCACGCTCCTGAACCTGTTATCCGGGCTCGATAAGCCCACTTCCGGCCGAGTCAACGCGCCGGGGCGCAAGCAGCGTGCATTTGTATTCCAAGACTACAACCTGCTGGAATCCCTCAACGCGCAACGCAATGCCACCTTGACGGCGCGCTTTTCCGGCCGGCGCCCTGCACGCGGCCGTGTGGCAGAGGTCTTCGATTCGCTCGGTCTCGCTGGATTGGAGAGCCGCCTGCCCGCACAGCTTTCTGGTGGGCAGCAGCAACGCGTGGCTGTCGCCCGGGCATTGCTGGCCCAAGCGCCCTATATCTTCGCTGACGAGCCCACGGGCGCGCTTGACGACGCCACCGCTTCCACCGTCCTTTCCCACCTTCACGCCGTTGCCCGCGATGGAGCCAGCGTGATCATGGTGACTCACTCGCACCTTGCCGCCGAGGCGGCCGACCGGGTCATTTCCTTGGAGGAGGTGGCCCATGCTGGTGTGGCTTAAGGACTTACAGTCCAATTGGCTATCGTGGCTGGCCGTAGCGCTGACCCTGGTGGTGTCTTCCACCTCGTGCACCCTAGCGCTAGCCATGCTGGTCGCTTCCCCCGGAGCCGAAGAAAACCCCGCTGGGCCTCTGGGCGGCACAGTGCTGGGCATGTCACTGTGCGTGGTAGTGCTGGTGACGCTCTCGCAGATGCGCCTTATCATCGCTGAGCGCGAGCCGGTCTACCGTTCCTGGCGCATGGTGGGCATGCCTGGGTGGATGATCCTGATTTTCATTCTGGGCCAAGTCGCGGTGGTCAGCGCGGCCGCCGGATTTCTTGGTGTGCTGCCGGCCCGTCCACTGCTCGCGCCGTGCGTGCGCGCCCTGCGCAGCGACGGCATCCCTTTGCCAGACATTGCGATTACAGGCCAGGTCGTTGGTATTGCGATAGTTGTCTGCATGTCCGCGGCCCTAGTCGGAGCGCTGCCTCCACTGCGCCGAGTCTTTCGGCCGCACGCCACCGCACACCCGGCGTGGCTCATGGTGAAATTCCTGCTCGCGTCCGTTGCTGTCGGCAGTACGGTCTATGGATGCCTACACATCGATGATCCCGGCGACCTCCTCTCGGCCGAGATGGGCTTGGTCATCCTTGTCGCGCTCTTTTTGACCTGGCTTATGCCCGTCCTGGATCAATGGACCCGCGCGGCCGGCATCGCTGGGGCTAATGTGCGCGTGCGCCGAAGCTTTTCCACCCCGCACATCGTGCCGTGGGTGCTCGTCGGCGGCTTTATCGTCGCCGTCGGCTCGGGCCTGCGCTTTGGGAACGACGCAGGCGCCGGAGGCACCCTGTCCTCGTGGCAGGCCTTCCTCGCCCTTTTGGGTCCAGTCTTCGCACCTAGCATCGTGGGCGCCGTGCTTACCTCGCTGCTTATGCACGGGCGCATCGCGGCCGATATTCGTGGCCTCACCTTGGCGGGCGCCGCCCCCTCGGCCTGGGCGCGCGTGCAAGTGGGGGAGGCGGCGTGCCTCACCCTGACTGCGGCCGGCGTGGTCTGGGCGCTGTGTTTGGCGACGCTCCTGCCCCTCCAGCACCTGCTCACCCCACAGGCTTCCTTCGGTCGAACGCTGGTAGAGGAGTTGTGGTGGCCGTCCTTCGCCGTAATATTCGGCGCAATGTTTATTGCCCTGGGCGTCGTCAAGCTGGCGTTGGCCGGCTTTGTACACACCCGAGCCGCGTCGTTCGCGGAGGGCGAACGGGTTAGCGGCCCGGGCTGTTGAGGGCTAGCAGTCGCGAGGGTAGAGTGCTAGGCAGGTTGTTTTGACCCACAGTTGTTCACCCGCGACGACGGCTGTGCTGGGCTACCCACAACCGGCACACGCGCGTCCACGTGGACGCGCATTAAGAACACTTTGGAGGAAATCATCATGGCAAACATCAAGCCGCTGGAGGACAAGGTCCTCGTCCAGATCGTTGAAGCTGAGACCACCACTGCGTCCGGCCTGGTTATCCCGGACTCCGCCAAGGAGAAGCCGCAGGAGGCCACCGTCGTAGCCGTTGGCCCGGGCCGCACCAACGATAAGGGCGAGGTTGTCCCGGTTGGCGTTAACGAGGGTGACACCGTCATCTTCTCCAAGTACGGCGGCACCGAGCTGAAGTACGACGGCCAGGAGTACCTCCTGCTGTCCGCTCGTGACCTGCTCGCTGTCATCGAGAAGTAAAAGTAGGCGATTAACCCTATGCCAAAACTGATTGCATTTGACCAGGAGGCCCGCGAGGGCATCCAGCGCGGTGTAGACACGCTTGCCGACGCCGTCAAGGTCCCCCTCGGCCCCCGCGGCCGCAACGTCGTGCTGTCCAAGGCCTTCGGTGGCCCGACCGTCACGAATGACGGCGTCACCATCGCCCGCGACATTGACCTCGACGATCCTTTTGAGAACCTCGGCGCCCAGCTGGTGAAGTCCGTGGCCGTCAAGACCAACGACATCGCCGGCGACGGCACCACCACCGCCACCTTGCTGGCCCAGGCACTCGTCTTCGAAGGCCTGCGCAACGTTGCTGCCGGCGCTAACCCGGTGGAGCTCAACAAGGGCATCGCCGCGGCGGCTGAGAAGGTCGTCGAGGAGCTCAAGAAGCGCGCCACCCCGGTGAACTCCTCCGCGGAGATCTCCCAGGTTGCCACCGTGTCCTCCCGCGATGCGGAGGTCGGCGAGATGGTTGCCGGCGCGATGGACAAGGTGGGCAAGGACGGCGTCGTGACCGTCGAGGAGTCCCAGACCATCGAGTCCACCGTGGACGTTACTGAGGGTATTTCCTTCGACAAGGGCTACCTCTCCCCGTACTTCGCAACGGAGGAGGAGACCTACAACGCCGTGCTTGACGACGCCGCAATTCTCCTCGTCCGCAACAAGATCTCCTCCCTGCCGGACTTCCTGCCGCTGTTGGAGAAGATCGCGGAGTCCTCGCGCCCGACGCTGATCATCGCTGAGGACATCGAGGGCGAGCCGCTGCAGGCACTCGTCGTGAACTCCATCCGCAAGGTCCTCAAGGTCGCCGCCGTGAAGTCCCCGTACTTCGGCGAGCGTCGCAAGGGCTTCATGGATGACCTGGCTGTTGTCACCGGTGCTACGGTCGTCGACCCGGAGGTTGGCATCAACCTCAAGGAGGTCGGCCCGGAGGTTCTCGGCTCCGCACGTCGCGTCACCGTGTCCAAGGAGGACACCGTGATCGTGGATGGTGCAGGTACTGCAGAGGCCGTCGAGGAGCGCCGCGAGCAGCTGCGTCGCGAGATCGAGCGCACCGACTCCACCTGGGATAAGGAGAAGCTCGAGGAGCGTTTGGCCAAGCTTTCCGGTGGCGTTGCCGTCATCCGCGTTGGTGCCGCTACCGAGACCGAGGTCAACGAGCGCAAGCTGCGCGTCGAGGACGCCATCAACGCCGCCCGCGCGGCCGTTGAAGAGGGCGTTATCGCTGGCGGCGGCTCCGCGCTGGTTCAGATCTCCCAGGAGCTCGAGGCCTTCGCCGAGGGCTTCGAGGGCGAGGCCAAGGTAGGTGTGCTGGCCGTAGCCCGCGCGCTAACCCGCCCGGCCTACTGGATCGCTGAGAACGCCGGCTTGGATGGTTCCGTCGTCGTCGCCCGCGTTGCCGAGCAGGCCAACGGTGAAGGCTTCAACGCCGCCACCCTGGAATACGGCAACCTGCTGGAGCAGGGCATCATCGACCCGGTGAAGGTCACCCACTCCGCAGTTGTTAACGCCGCCTCCGTGGCCCGCATGGTGCTCACCACCGAGGCTTCCGTGGTGGAGAAGCCCGCCGAGGAGGAACCGGCACAGGCAGGCCACGCGCACGCCCACTAAAAGCGCGGGGAAACAACGTTTCTCCGGGAATAGCAAAGAGCTACAAGAAAAGGCCCGTCGCCCAAGCCCCGTACGTGGGGAAGGGGCTGCGGGCCTTTGTCCTGCATTCACCGGTGACTCACCGGTGAGTAACTGTTCTACGGAGCTAGCCGTGCGATCCCCTGGGATGTGGGCACGGAGTCCGGGGGTTGCCTCGACGCGAAGACTGTCGGTACGAGCGGGAAATGATGCTACCTAAAGAAACCACGCGTCTGGCCCCGTTACGGCTACGAAGCGTGAAGCGAGGGGCTTAGGCGCTGACGGTGGCGTGAGCGTCGCGCGAGCGCAGAGCTACGACGCGCTCAGATTCACTCATGCCACCCCACACGCCGTAGGGCTCGCCGGAGGCCAGGGCATGTTCGCGGCACATTTCGATGACTGGGCAGGTGTGGCAGATCGCCTTGGCGCGGCTTTCGCGCTGAGCGCGGGCGCGCCCGCGCTCGCCGTCCGGGTGGTAGAACACGTCAGAGTTTTCTCCACGGCATGCCCCGTGGAGCTGCCAATCCCAAAAGTCCGCATTCGGCCCGGGGAGCAGGAAGGACTGAGACACGTTCGATTCTCCTTAATCAAAGATAGAGCGCCCGGGTGCGCATCGTGCTGTGGGCAAGCCTTTGCACGGGGTGGCGCCCTGAGCACCGGGGCGAGGTGAGACGAGATAGAAGTGTGTCCTCCTTGGGTAAACGGCGCGTTACGCAATGCTGACATGTAGGTGTAGCAGGCCGAAAACTCTCACTTTTACCCTTGATGACCTGCACCTACATCTAAGATGAACGGTGTATGAACTTTTCTCATATCTGCCAAAGAGTGGGGAATAGGCCCGTCGTTTCGGGTTTCAACCAAAGGTTGTGACATGATATTCGTGCAGAATATGAACTAATACACCAAGCAGAACAAGCAAGGATGGCAGTGGCTACTCAAGCTACAGACGCGAGCGGCTCCTCAGCGGCGTCGAAGCGCGACAGCGATAAGGAATTAGCGGACCTCGTTCCGCTCGCTGTCGACGGTAGCCGCCGCGCCCTACAGCGCATCATGCGTATTATTCACCCGCAGGTCCTGCGCTATTGCCGCGCCCGCATCGGCGGCCACCGTCAGCCCACGGCGGAGGATGTGGCGCAGGAAATCTGCTTGGCGGTGGCGACGTCGATTGGCACGTACAAGGACAAGGGCCGCCCGTTTATGGCCTACGTGTATGGCATCGCTGCCCACAAGGTGACCGACGCCCACCGCGCCCTCAGCCGCGATCAGACCCACCCCACGGACGACGTCCCAGAAGACGCCGCTGAGGACGCTACCCCCGAAGAATCCGCTCTGGTCATGGACGGTAGTAACAGAGTGCGGGCCATGCTCGATACGTTAAGTGACAAGGCCCGGGACATTATCATTTTGCGTGTGTTCGTGGGGCTGTCGGCAGAGGAGACCGCAGAAATTGTGGAGTCCACCCCTGGCGCAGTCCGCGTGGCACAGCATCGTGCACTGGCGCAATTGCGCAAATCCCTCGACTCGCACGAGACGCAATGAACCAGCAGTGGGGCTAGCACAAGCTAGCAGTGAGCCATCGGCACTTGGCACCGATAAGTTAAGAATTTCTCTATCAAGGAAGGGAGGACATCGTGGCAAAGAAGGACCAGCCTCAGCAGGGCGTCGCTGAGCAGCTGCAGCCTTTGGTTGATGATGATGCATTCCTCACCACTCTCTCCGAAGGAACGGATCCCTCCGATGGCGGTGATGAGCTGGCAGAGCTCCTGCTGGAGTTGCGCGGGGACGTCGAAAAGCAGATGCCCCCGGCCCCGCTCATTGAAGGCGCGGACGAAGAGCCGGAGGTTATTTCCCTGGATGCGGCACGTCGCCGTCGTCGGGGCAAGCCATTCATTCACGGCCTCATCGGCGCGGCCGCAGCTACGTTGCTGATCGCAGGTAGCGGAGCGGTGGTCGTCAACGCCGGCCCGGGATCGCCGCTTTATGGCGTGAATCAGTCGCTCTTCGGCACGAACAATGAGGATGTGTCCGTAGTGGAGCTCGCTGGAACGCTCGACGAAATGGAAAAGCGTTCCGCACAGGGAGACATGGACGGCACCCGCCAGTTGCTCGAAGAAGCCCGGAAGATGGTGGACCAGGCCAAGCGGGAACGCGAGGCAGAAGCGCCGCGTACGACGAGGCAGCAGCCCCGCGCCACGGTGACGCAGACGCAGACCGTGGAAAAGCCCGTTCCGGTGGAAGAGGAGCAGCCGCCGCAGGAGCCGGCAACCGTCACGCAGACCCAGACTGCAGTGTCCACCGTTGTGGTCACCCAGACGGTGTCGGCCGGTAACCCGCTGAACCCTCCAGCGCCTACTTACCCGGAGCCGAGCCAGCCGGGTGGTGGCGAGCAGCCAACGCCTCCGCAGGGCGATAACTCTGACGGGGATGGTACTGGGGATAACGGCCAACTCCCGCCGCCGCAGTTCCAGCAATAAAACGCACAGAACCTCTCCTTCCCACAGCGGGGAGGAGAGGTTCTTTCGTTGTGTAAGGCGCGGTACTTAATCCGCGCCAACCGCGCGCGTTAGTAGCGCGAATCCATGCCGTCGAGGTAGCCCACCGCATAATCCCACGGGACATAGCGCATGGGGTCCGGCTCCGCGCCCGGCTCGTGGACGGGGGCGAGCTGGCCTGCCAGCGTGGCCTGCATGTTGGAGGCCATAATGTCCCACTCGTAGAAGTGGTTTTCCTCGCAGTCCTCGCAGAAAAAGAAGATGCCGTCGATGCCGCGCGGGCTGAGAACGCGCGCGAACTCTTGGACCATGGCCAGATCGTGGATGACGGCGAGACGGTCCTCTTCGGACAGCGGCTCGACGTGGTCCTCTTCCTCGAGGAAGGAAGCTGGGTCGTTGGGATCGTCCGCGAAAGGATCGCGGGGCATGTTGGCGAAAAAGTTCACGTCTGCGAGCCTATTAACTCCGTGCGCGCATAGCAATTCTCTCTCGACACCGATTCGTCCACCCACGGCTACCACTACGGGGCGTCCACGCACTACAGTGAGGGCTACCGCATAAAACTATCTGGTCAGTTTAGGAGAGCCCCACCCTCATGAGCCACGTCCACACCGGCGGAGACAACCCCGACAAGATTGCACTCTACGGCCTTACTTTTGATGATGTCCTGCTGTTGCCGGCAGAATCCAACGTCGTTCCCTCCGAGGTGGATACCTCGGCGCAGTTCACCCGCAACATTCGCCTCGGCGTGCCGCTGGCATCCGCCGCGATGGACACCGTGACCGAGGCCCGCATGGCCATCGGTATGGCCCGTCAGGGCGGCATTGGCGTCCTGCACCGCAACCTCTCTGCTGAGGATCAGGCGCAGCAGGTGGAAATTGTGAAGCGCTCCGAGTCCGGCATGGTGACCGACCCGGTCACCGCCACCCCGGACATGACTATCGACGAGGTGGACACGCTGTGCGCGCGGTTCCGGATTTCGGGTCTGCCGGTCGTCGATAAGCAGGGCACCCTCGTGGGTATCTGCACCAACCGTGACATGCGCTTCGAGCCGGATTTCTCCCGCAAGGTCTCCGAGATTATGACCCCGATGCCGCTGGTTGTGGCCAAGGAAGGCGTCAGCAAGGAGGAGGCGCTGGCGCTGCTGTCCGCCAACAAGGTGGAGAAGCTGCCCATCGTCAACGATGAGAACAAGCTCGTCGGCCTCATCACCGTCAAGGACTTTGTCAAGACTGAACAGTTCCCCAACGCCTCCAAGGATGCTTCCGGGCGCCTGCTCGTGGCCGCCGGCATTGGCACCGGTGAGGAGTCCTACCAGCGCGCAGGCCAGCTTGTCGACGCCGGCGTAGACGTCCTCGTCGTCGACTCCGCCCACGCCCACAACAACCGCGTGCTGGCGATGGTCTCCCGCGTGCAGAAGGACTTCGGCGACCGCATTGACGTCATCGGCGGCAACCTGGCCACCCGTGAAGCAGCCCGCGACATGATTGAGGCTGGCGCCGACGCCATCAAGGTCGGCATCGGACCGGGCTCCATTTGCACCACGCGCGTCGTGGCGGGCGTCGGTGCCCCGCAGATCACCGCCATCATGGAGGCCGCCGCCGTGGCAGGCCCGGCAGGTGTGCCGGTTATCGGCGATGGCGGTATGCAGTACTCCGGTGACGTCGCCAAGGCCTTGGCAGCCGGCGCCGATGCCGTCATGCTGGGCTCCATGCTGGCCGGCACCACGGAGGCGCCGGGTGACATCGTCGTGGTCCAGGGCAAGCAGTACAAGCGTTACCGTGGAATGGGCTCCATGGGTGCCATGCAGGGCCGCGGCCTGACGGGTGAGAAGCGCTCCTACTCCAAGGACCGTTACTTCCAGGCCGACGTCAAGAGCGAGGACAAGCTAGTGCCGGAGGGCGTCGAGGGACGCGTGCCATTCCGCGGTGATATCGATGCCATCGTCCACCAGATTGTGGGCGGCCTGCGAGCCTCGATGGGCTACACCGGCTCCGCCACCTTGGCTGAGCTCAAGACCAAGCAGTTTGTCCAGATCACCGCTGCGGGCCTCAAGGAGTCTCACCCGCACCACCTTCAGCAGATCGTCGAAGCTCCGAACTACCGCTAAGGACTAACAATGCGCGATTACGTAGAAATCGGCGTCGGCCGCGAGGCACGCCGCACCTATGACCTGAACCAGATCTCCCTGGTGCCGACTCGCCGCACCCGTTCCTCCAAGGATGTGGACACCTCGTGGCACATCGATGCCTACACTTTTGACGTGCCATTCGTCTCGGCGCCGACCGATGCGCTGGCCACTCCCGAGTTCGTTATCGAGATGGGCAAGCAGGGCGGCCTTGGCGTCATCAACGCAGAGGGCTTGTGGGGCCGTCACGAGGATCTGGAGGGCGCGATTGCCCGCGTGACGGAGAACTTCGGCGACCTGTCCACGCTGCAGGAGCTGCACGCAGCACCCCTGAATGAGGAGTTGCTGGCAGAGCGCATCGCGCAGGTGCGCGATTCCGGCGTGACCGTGGCCGTGCGCGTCTCCCCGCAGCACGCCCGCGAGCTGGCGCCCGTGGTTATTAAGGCCGGCGCGGAGTTGCTGTTCATCCACGGCACTTTGATTTCCGCCGAGCACGTGCAGACTGGCGGCGAGCCGCTCAACTTGAAGGAGTTCATCGGCTCGCTGGATACCCCGGTGATTGCCGGTGGCGTGGCGGATTACACCACTGCGCTGCACCTGATGCGCGCGGGTGCTGCGGGCATTATCGTTGGCTCCGGAGTGAACACCAACCCGGAGACCGTCGGCATCGATATCCCCATGGCGACGACCATCGCGGATGTTGCGGCCGCACGCCGCGACTACCTGGATGAGACCGAGGGCCGCTACGTGCACGTGCTTGCCGACGGCGACATCTTCACCTCCGCCGACATCGCCAAGGCCATTGCCTGTGGCGCCGATGGTGTCGTTCTAGGGCCAGTGCTGGCCCGCGCGGCGGAGGCCGGCGGCAAGGGCTGGTACTGGCCGTCCACGGCCGGCCACCCGCGTTTCCCGCGCGGCCTCATCGAGCCGATTGGCGTGGCCGATGCCCTCCTGGGCACCGGCACTTCTGGCGCCGATGCTTTTGACGCCGCTGCTTCTGGCAACGCAGCTTCTGGCACCGCCGAGGATGCCTCAGCGGGTGCGCCTTCGTTGGAGGTCGTGCTCCACGGCCCGTCCAACGAACCGCTGGGTGAGCTCAACCTGGTTGGCGGGCTGAAGCGCGCCATGGCAAAGTGCGGCTACACGGATCTGAAGTCCTTCCAGAAGGTTGGGCTAGCCGTTCGCTAGTCCTGCAGGCGCAGCTTCCCCCGTTGGGGCGCTGCGCCGCTCAGCCTGACTCGGGACGGAGTTTACTTCGCTGCCTCGGCGTCCTTTGTGCTGAGCACTGGACTCACTGCTGGATCAGAGCTGCGATTGCGTGGCTTGTGAAACCACAGCAGCCGGGGCTTCTTCAGGCGGCGTGGGCGCAGTGCCACCTTGCGGAAAACCACGCGCCCGCGCGCCGGCGCCATGGTTTGGAGCACCGAGGCCACCACCACCAGCCCGATAGCTGCCAGCTTGAGCTGAGACACGTTCTGGGAGAGCAGGATCCAGCCAAAGAGTGCGGCGAAGACGGGTTCCAGGGCGATCAGGATGGAAAAGACGTTGGGGGCGAGCCTGCGCAGCGCAATGAATTCCAACGAATAGGGGATGAGCGAGGCCAGCATGCCCGTGCCCAGAGCGAGTAGCAGCAGCGAAGGATCGCTGGCCAACGCTACCGCCCCACGCCCGCCCACTGGCAGGAGCACGAGGCCACCGATGAGGAAGGCCACGGCCAAACCGTCTTGGTCGCTAAAGAGCGCGCCGGCCTTCTTGCTGGCCAGGATGTAGGCAGCCCACATCGCCCCGGCACACAGCAAGAAGAACACGCCACGCAGGTCGAGGGGGTCTCCGTTGAAGGAGTCCAGCCCCATCAGGCCCATGCCGAGAAGGGCGAGGGCGACGCAGGTGGCGTCGCGAAGCGAGCGGGAGAGGCACGCCGCCAGCAGCAGCGGGCCGAGGAACTCGATGGTGACCGCAGGGCCCAGCGCAACGAGCTCGATGCCGGCGTAGAAGAAGCCGTTCATCAGGCCCAGCGTGAGGCCGAAAATGGTGGCGGAGATCCATTTCTCACGGCTCCATGTGTGCACGCGCGGTCGCGCAATGGCGAGCAGAATCACGGCGGCGAAAAGCAGACGCAGCGAGGCAGTGCCCCACGGGCCGCCAATGGGGAAAAGCTGGATGGCGAGGCTCGCTCCCAACTGGAGCGAAATGCACGAGCCGATGACGCACAAAACTGCAAACGGATTGGTCATGCAGTCCATTGTGGGGCGGGAAGAACTGTTAGTCTATCTACAGTTTTTAACACGTACCTGTTAGGGATTCTGTCATGTTGGATCTGCATCGTCTGCGCATTCTCTACGAGCTGCAACGCCTCGGCACCGTCACCGCGGTGGCGGAATCGCTGCGCTATACGCACTCGGCTATCTCCCAACAACTGGCGCAGTGTGAAAAGGATGTAGGCGTGGCGCTGTATGAAAAGGTCGGCCGGCGCGTGCGTTTGACGGAGCAGGGGGAAATCCTTGCGTCTTATGCTGAGCGGATGCTCGCGTTGGCGGATGAGGCGGAGTCGCAGGTCATCGCATCAACCAATGCGGTGCGTGGCACGATTAAGGTCACGACGTTTCAAACCATCATGTCCTCGCTGGTCCCGCGGGCGCTCACGGAGCTGGCCAGGGAGTACCCGGACCTGCGCGTGCAGATCATCCAGCGCGAAGCCGATGGCGCGATGGAGCTGCTGGAGCGCCGGGAGGTGGACCTCATCCTGGGTGAGGAGTACGAGTCGGACATGCCCGCCACGGATGAGCACACCCATCGGGAGCTGCTTCTCGACGACCCCCTCCGCCTCATCACCCCACTCACCGGCCCCTGGAGCGAGTTGCGATTGGAGGATTTTGCAGCGTTCGATGACGAAATCCCTTTTGCCATGGACCCGGAGGAGTTTTTGTTGGGGAGGTTCGTCCACCGGCTGTGCCGCAGGCATGGGTTTAACCCCAGTGTGCTCTATGAAACCCCGGACCCGTTCCTGCACGCGCACCTGGTGCGTACGGGCCACGCGGTGGCGGTGATCTCGGACCTTTTTCTCGAAGAGATCGAAGGCGTGCGTGTGGTTGCCTTGCCTGGTAATCCCACCCGCACGCTCTACACCGCGGTTCGCGCTGGGCGCGAGGGACACCCTGCGCTGCGGGCGTTTCGGGCGGCGTTGAGCAAGGCAGCTGCCACCGCGAAAGATTATGGGCCACTCCCTGCGGTCTAGGGTGCGGGTTCTTGCGTTAAACTGATGACCGTGACTAACCCAAATACAACCCCGCGTCCTGTCCTCGTGGTGGACTTTGGCGCCCAGTACGCGCAGCTCATCGCCCGGCGCGTGCGTGAGGCCAACATCTACTCCGAGGTTGTCCCCAATTCCGCCTCCGTGGAGGACATCAAGGCCAAGAACCCGGCCGCGCTGATCCTTTCCGGTGGCCCGTCTTCCGTATACGCGGACGGCGCCCCTGCGCTGAAGCCGGAGCTGCTCGAGCTCGGCATCCCGGTCTTTGGTATCTGCTACGGCTTCCAGTCCATGACCCAAGCCCTGGGCGGCACCGTGGCCTCCACTGGTGCCCGCGAGTACGGCCGCACGGACATGACCGTGTCCGGCGGCGTGCTGCACAAGGGCCTGGAGGACACCCACAAGGTGTGGATGTCGCACGGCGATTCGGTCTCTGAAGCCCCGGAGGGCTTTGAGGTCACCGCCTCTTCCGAGGGCGCTCCCGTGGCCGCCTTCGAGTGCCTGTCCAAGAAGATGGCCGGCGTGCAGTACCACCCGGAAGTTCTCCACTCGCCGCACGGCCAAGAGGTGCTCACGCGCTTCCTGACTGAGGTCGCAGGCCTGGAGCAGAATTGGACCGCAGAGAACATCGCGGAGCAGCTCATTAACGATGTGCGCGAGCAGATCGGCGAGGAAGGCCGCGCAATCTGCGGCCTGTCCGGTGGCGTGGATTCCGCCGTGGCCGCAGCCCTCGTGCAGCGCGCAATCGGTGACCGTTTGACCTGTGTCTTCGTCGACCACGGTCTGCTGCGCGCGGGTGAGCGTGAGCAGGTGGAGAAGGACTTCGTGGCGTCGACTGGCGCGAAGCTCATCACCGCTGATGAGCGCGAGGCCTTCCTCAACAAGCTGGCCGGTGTGACCGAGCCGGAGGCCAAGCGCAAGGCCATCGGTGCGGAGTTCATCCGTTCCTTCGAGCGCGCCGTCGACCAGGCTCTGGACGGCCAGGATGCTGCGTTCCTGGTGCAGGGCACGCTGTACCCGGACGTCGTGGAGTCCGGTGGCGGTGACGGTACCGCGAACATTAAGTCCCACCACAACGTGGGCGGCCTGCCTGACGACGTCGAGTTCGAGCTCGTCGAGCCACTGCGTCTGCTCTTCAAGGATGAGGTGCGCGCGGTTGGCCGCGAGCTGGGCCTGCCGGAGGAAATCGTGGCGCGCCAGCCCTTCCCGGGCCCGGGCCTGGGTATCCGCATCATCGGTGAGGTCACCGAGGAGCGCCTCGAGACGCTGCGTCAGGCGGACCTCATCGCGCGTACCGAGCTGACCAACGCTGGTCTGGACGGCGAGATTTGGCAGTGCCCGGTGGTGCTGCTTGCCGACGTCCGTTCCGTCGGCGTCCAGGGCGACGGCCGCACCTATGGCCACCCGATCGTCCTGCGCCCGGTGTCCTCCGAGGACGCCATGACCGCCGACTGGACGCGCCTGCCGTACGACGTGCTGGAGAAGATTTCCACCCGCATCACCAACGAGGTTAAGGAAGTCAACCGCGTGGTGCTCGACGTGACGTCGAAGCCGCCGGGAACCATCGAGTGGGAGTAAGCGCAGCCGAAAGGCACTGGGACACGCACTGTAGCAGTGCAGTGGAGTATCTCAGTGAGATAGCTCGGTGGTAGAAAGCGGGCAGCGAAGCAAACTCCCAGACGCTGTGTAGCGCGGCCGCGCCTTGAATTAACAGGGCGCGGCCGCGTTCCCCGTTTTCGATCCCCGGCACTCAGCTCCGCGGAATGGGGGCAGATGGCGCGGTGCCAGGCTCCTGCGTACCCTCCAGGGGGTGGTCGCGACAGGCGCCAGTCTGGATGGCGTTAGCGTGCCCGTTGCCAGTATCGACGGCGTTAGTACGCACGGCACAAGGACGCATACCTCTATATCGCGCGCGCGAGTAGCCGCACGCCGAGCAAATTTTCTCAGCGAGCGGCTGGTTAAAGCGGCTGTGTGCCGTAGGGTGTCTCCGGCTGGTGGGGCTGCGGAGCGGCAGCCTGCGACCGGTTGGTTCGGCGGAGCGGTGACCCGCGAGCCGCTGAACCATTGAGCCGGCGGGGGGGGGCTTCCACCGTGAGATCAGGGCGAAGTCTACGGACTAAAAGCACTCATGAACTCGGTGGCGGGTCCGGAGGTTCGCCGGAGTTATGCGGTGGCGCGCCGGAGACAGGGGCTGGTGTCCCACGCGGCGTGGTGCGTGGGTCGGGCGGGCCGGATGCCGGCGGATCCGTGGATGCGCGAGCTGGCCCCGGAGCGGAGCGCGGCGGGTGGGCCGGGCTTTCAATGGGAATCGGCGGCCCCGCCCACGGCGGCAGGTAGTGCACGCGGCCATCGATGCGGTCGAGGCGCCCGCGGCCGGTGGGCTTTTCTGGATCATCGTCATTGACCGCATTGTGGTATGCACACAGCGGCACCAAGTTGGCCATGTTTGTCGGCCCGCCGTCCTGGAAACGGGTGAGGTGGTGGATCTGGGAGTCGTCGGCAGGCGCGTTGCAACCCGGCCACGCGCACGTCGGGTGCTCCGCTGACAGCGCGAGGCGCTGCTTGGTGTTGGCGAAACGGCTCGCCATGTACAGGTTCACGGGGCCGTGGTGGGGATGGACGAGGGTGATGAGGCCGACGTCGGCAAGCTTTTCGCGCACGAACTCCGCACCCGTCATCGTGGCCCCATTGGTCAGCTGTAGTTCAATCTCTTCGCCATCACCGTCGACTATGCGGTCGAGTTCATCCAATCGCACGATGACGTTGGACTGCAGCTTCTGGCCGGAGCCACCCCCGCCGCGGAACACGGTATGCGCCGCGGTGAGCAAGTCCTTGTCAGTGGTCTTAAGCACGGCCAGCAGCTTAGAAATATTGAGCGAGGAATCCGTAATGCTCAGCGTGTGGTTGCGGCCCGCGCGCCGCGTCACTCGCACGCCTGGGGCGGGGTCCTTGGGCGGGCGCCATTCTTTGAGCTTTGCCTTCGCCACCATGGGGATTTTCTCCCGCGGGGTGGCAGCTAGTAGCTGGCGCAGCTCCCAGGCCCTGCGGGCTTTGAGCTTGGAACAATAGCGCTCGATATCGAGGAGCGTGAACACGTCGTGGCCCGTGCGGCGGGCCTTGCGCTGCCGGGAGCGGAACATCGTGTCCCCGAAATACACCGCGTGCAGCCCTAGGAGCTTCTCCGCGAAATCCGGCCGCGCACCCATCTCAACCAGCTGAGCGCGTGTGACACCGGCGCATTGCTCGACCACGTCGAGCCCGCGCGCTAGTGCTTGAATGTAACCCCCCAGTTGCATAGCCCACAGCCTAAACCAGGCCGGGGAACCTCGCTACTTGAGCGCAGAAATCGCAGCGCAGAGCTTATCGACGTCCCTCTCTTCCGTCGACCACGCCGTACAGAATCGCACCACGCGCAGGCCTTCGTGTTCTTCGAAGAACTGGCACACGAAGTCTTGCGAGAGCTTCTCTTCCTGCTCGCGGGTCAACAGCGCGAATTGCTGGTTGGTGGGGGAGTCAAAGAGCATGTCGATGCCTGCGGCACGAAATGCCTCGGCGATGCGCTGGGCTTGGGCATTGGCGCGGGCGCAGATCTGCTCGTAGAGGGTCGTTGCTGCCGTCCTGGTTACCTCATCGCCTGGTGCGCTGAAGAGGGAGGCGAATTGCGCACCGAGCAACCAGCCCTTGGCCAGCAGGCCACCGTTTTGCTTCATCGCATTGCGAAAGCGCGGCGCACCCGCGGGGAAGACGATGGCTTCGCCGAAGAGGGCGCCGCATTTGGTGCCGCCGATGGTGAAGACGTCGACAAGCGCGGCCAGGTCCGGCAGGGTGATATCCGAGGCGGACAGGCCGTAGCCGAGGCGGGCGCCGTCGACAAACAGGCCCAGATCGTACTCGTCGCAGACCTCGCGCAGGGCCACGAGTTCGTCGCGGGAATAGGCGGTGCCGAACTCGGTGGGCTGCGTGATGTAGACCAGTGCGGGCTCCGGCATGTGCTCTTCCACCCCGGAGGCGCGGTACTCATCCATGCAGGCGCGAACCTGCGCGGCGGTGATTTTTCCCAGCTGGTTCGGCAACGTGATGACCTTGTGCCCGGTGTGCTCGATGGCGCCCGTCTCATGGGTGGCGATGTGCCCGCTATCCGCCGCGATAACGCCTTCCCAGGGGCGCAGGCGGTGGGCGATGATGGTGGCGTTGGCCTGCGTGCCACCGACCATGAAATGCACCTCAGCGTTCGACGCCTGGCAGGCAGTGCGGATGCGCTCAGCGGCCGTGGCGCACAGCTCGTCGGCGCCATAGCCGGCATAAGCCCCACCCGCCCCCGCGATGGCATCAAGGACGCGGGGGTGGGCTGAGCGGTGGTAGTCGTTGCCGAAGTGAATCATGGGTGGCCAGTTTAGCCGGTGACGGTGAGCTCGCCGATACCTTGGTCGATGCGGATATCTAGCAGCGCATCATCGTCATGGCGGTTGGTGCAGTTGCTTTCTCCTAAGCCGCTGTCACAGGTGAGTGATACAGGGACGTCCTTCGGGAGGATGACCTCGACGCTGCCGATGCCGACGTCGATGGTGACATCGTGCTTTTCCTTGAGGTCTTCGATTTGGCTCAAGTCCACCGTTGAGGTGCCAATACCTAGGTCATAGTATTCCTGGAGCTCATCTTCATGGGTGGGCGCGATGTGCTGAGAACCGACATTGAAGCGGGCGCTGAAGCCGGATTCTTCGTCGGCCTCGATGACGAAGGTGACTCCAAAGAAGGCAATCGCCAGGGCAGCCCCCACAGCGCCGAGAGCAATCGCGGCCTCAGCCCACTGCGAACCGCGCTTCTTTTTCGGTTCTTCCCGCGGGCCCGGCTCCGGCAGGTCCCAGGCATCGGGCACCACGCCGAGTGGATCCCAGGACGGCGGGGTCGTGCGCCCCGGTGGGAAGGGGTGTCCGTCTGCTGGGGTATAAGGGTTGAGGTTGACCGGTTCCTCGCGCACCGGCTGTTCGGCAGCCAACAGCCCGCTGGGCGGTAGCGGTTCGCGTTGGTGAAGGGCGTACCACGCCAGCGCCAACAGGCCGAAGGTCAGCGCAGCGGGCGGAAGGCCGGCGAGGAATTGTCCGCTGAGGAACAGCGGGCCGGAGCCAAACGTCAGAAGGACGCCGATAATCAGCACCCAGCCGAGCTCTTGTTCCTCCTTGACGCCATCCTTGCCCATGGCCGCATCGAGCGGGCAGTAGGGCGAACCGAAGCGCGGCATGAGCGCCCACGCGAGGAGGTAGGCGGCGATGCCGCCGCCGAAGGCGAGTGCTGCGACCACGAAGGCCACGCGCACAATCGTGGGGTCAAGCTGGTAGCGCACCGCGATGCCTTCGCAGACACCAGCGATGTGCGCGTCACCGCCCTGTTTCTTGGGAAGGCGGACGGGGCGGGTCGTCCACATCTGGTTGAGTGTGCTGTTCTTCGTCATGCTTTTATGGTGCCGTGTGGGGCCTCGCGGCGGTATCGGTAATCGCCCTGATTTTTTGACCTCAGGGTTGTCCCTGATGTGCCCGAGGGGTGGCGCGTGGGACTATGGCTAGTATGACTTCGCCCTATGTCCCCGCCGAGAACGCGGCGCCCTATCCCGTGATGTCGCGCCCCCAATCTGGCCGCGTGGTCGCCGGCGTGGCGGCGGGGCTGGCGCAGAATCTGGGGGTTTCGGCGCTCTCCGTGCGCATCGCCTTGACCGCGTTGACCCTGCTGGGTGGGGTGGGGGCGATGGCCTATGCCGGGCTGTGGATTTTCACGCCCGCGCTTGACGACGCCCCCTCCACCCGCCGCAGCCCCCTCTCCCTCGTGCTGGTGTTCCTGGCGCTGGCGGGGAGTGCGGTGGGTGTGTTGGGGGTTTCGGGGGCGTCGCTAAGCGTGGCGGTGCCATTGGCGGTGGTGGCCATCGGCGCGGTGCTGGCGTGGTTGGCGTATGACCGCGGGCTGAACACGCCGGTGGGCCTGGTTGCTGTGGCGGCCGGTGCCGTCCTGGTCATCGGTGGCGTCGTGGTGGCGGCGGTGACGTGGGAGAGCGGATCGGGTTCGGCGATCCTGGCCACGGCGCTGACGCTGGTGGGCTTTGGCGCGCTGGTGGTGCCGCTGGTGCTGAAGCTCTGGCGCTCGCTGTCGCAGGAGCAGGCGGCCAAGGCGGTCTCGGAGGAGCGCGCCGAGATTGCCGCCCGCCTGCACGATTCGGTGCTGCAGACGCTGGCGCTGATTCAGAAGCGGGCGGGGGATTCGCGCGAGGTGACGCGTTTGGCGCGCGCCCAAGAACGCGAGCTGCGTGCCTGGCTTTTCGACGCTCCCTCCGCCGCCCCCACCACCTGTTTCGGTGCCCTCGAAGCAGCGTGCGGGGAGGTGGAAGATCTCTTCGACATGCGGGTATCTGCGGTGACGGTGGGTGAAGACACGGAGCTGACGGAGTCCGCGAAGTTGCTTATCCAGGCCGCGCGTGAGGCCATGGTGAATGCCGGCAAGCATGCGGGTGTGGACGTGGTGGATGTTTATGCGGAGTTGTTGGCGGGCGAGCTGAGTATCTTTGTGCGCGACCGCGGGGTGGGTTTCGACGTGGAGGATATTCCCGCTGATAGGCATGGGATTCGTGACAGTATTCGCGCGCGCGTAGAAGGATCTGGTGGGCGCGTGCGGATTTCCTCGACCCCGGGGGAGGGCACCGAGGTGGAGCTCGCGGTAGCGTTATGAGCATGGTGAAGGTCTTTTTGGTTGATGATCACTCCGTCTTTCGCGCGGGCGTTCGCGCGGAGCTGGCGGCGTCCTCGGAGATTGAGATCGTGGGCGATGCCGGGACCGTTGCGGAGGCGCTGGAGGGCATTGCGCGTACCTCCCCGGACGTGGTGCTTCTCGACGTCCACATGCCCGACGGCGGTGGCCTCGCCGTTATTAACGCGACGGCTAATCAGCCGGCGCGGCCGGTGTTTTTGGCGCTGAGCGTGTCGGATGCGGCGGAGGACGTGATTGCGCTGATTCGGGCGGGCGCGCGCGGGTATGTGACGAAGAATATTTCCGGCCCGGATCTGGCCGAGGCGGTGGTGCAGGTGCACAGCGGGGATGCGTATTTCTCGCCGCGCCTGGCGGGTTTTGTCCTCGACGCTTTTGCTTCCGGTTCGCCCGCGCCGGAGCCGGAGGAGGGACAAGACCCGGCGGTGGATGCGCTCACGCGGCGCGAGCTAGAGGTCTTGCGGTTGCTTGCGCGCGGCTATACGTACCGCGAGATTGGCAAGCAGCTGTTTATTTCGGTGAAGACGGTGGAAACACACGCCTCCAATATTTTGCGCAAGACCCAGCAGTCCAACCGCCATCAGCTCACGCGCTGGGCCACCTCGCGCGACCTGGCTTAAACAGCCTGGCCTAGGCGGGTTGGGTTTAGGCAGGGGGTGCGTAGGCGAGCTTGCGGGAGCCGTCGACGTGGGGAAAGAGCAGGAAGGCCGCGCCTGAAACGAGCACCCACACCAGCGCGCTGCCCCAGGCAGGCAGCGCGAGGAGTGGGGAGAACATGACCATCAACCACAGCACCATAAGCGGGATGAGCTGTGCCGCGTTGGGCAGCATGGTGACGTTGTGGCGCTGGGCATAATCACGCAGGTCCGCGCGGTAGGGGTGTAGGAGTACGAGCGCGCAGGCCGCGAGGAGGAAGAGCAGGCTGAGCCCCAGCGCGAGACCGAAGTGGATGCGGCTGGTACCCACCGCCACGGCGGCACCAGCCAACAGTGAGGAACCGAGTCGCACCCACAGCGGAGTGGGGATTGGGGTGGTGTGCGTGCGGAGGGGATTCATGGCGCCTAACGCTACCAGCGCAATTGCGCGCGTCCGGAGAGAGGTTCATAATAGGAGCCATGAATCAAACAGGTGTTCGTGTGGTGGGCGGATCGCAGGCCGAGCAAATTGCGGTCCTGCGCGCCCAGATTCAACGCCTGGAAACCCCGGATGTTGCTGCGCAGGTGCAGCCGGAGGTGGAGCTTCTCGGCGTCCCCGAAGGGCTATCTGAGCTGCTCCCGGGCGGTGGCCTTCCCCGCAAGCGAGCAACCGTCTGTGCGGAATGTGCCGCTCTCGTGGTGGAGCTGATATCCCATGTTAGCGCGGCGGGCGGACACGTTGCGGTGGTGGGTTGGCCCGATCTCTCACTCGCACAGGTGGTTGAGGATGGAGATATCTCCCGGGTCATCGCGGTGCCCGAACCGGGCGCGGAACCCTGGGCGGTAACTAGCGTGCTGTGTGAGGGGCTGGACCTGGTGGTGCACAAAGGCACAGGCGAGCTGAGCCCCACGCGGGCGCGCCCCGTGCTGGCGAAAGTGCGGGCAGGGCAGGCGGCCCTGCTCACCGTGGGAACCCGGCTGCCAGGAACGGCGATGGAGATAGGTGCGGAGGTCGTCGCGGTGCATGGCTTGGGCCGGGGCAGCGGGCGTATTTGGGGAGTTGATATAGGGGTGCGGGTGGCGTCGGCAAGCATGCGCCCGCGCCGTGGAGTGCTCACGTGTGGGCAGCGTCTGGACGCGCGCCCACGCCTGGAGGTCGTGTGAGGGTCGCGGCGCTGTGGTTCCCGGATTGGCCTATCCAGGCGCTGCAGGACGCCGACAGGGCAGCGTGCGCTATCGCCGCCCAGCACCGCGTGGCGGTCTGCAACGCGGCGGCGCGCCGGGCGGGGGTGCGCCGCGGGATGCGCGTGCGCCAAGCCCAAGCTCTCCTACCGGAGCTGCGCGTGGAGGAGGTCAACCCGGACCGGGACGGGGTGGTTTTCGCGGAGATCGCCGCGGGGCTGGATGCGGTGGCCTCCTCGGTGGAGGTGCTGCGTCCGGGCCTGGTCATTGTGGATGCGGGCGCGGCCGGGCGTTTCCACGGCAGTGAGGCAAAAGCAGTGGAGATGCTTGTCGACGCCACCGCCAGATCCCATCTCGACGCCACCGTCGGCGTCGCCGATGAGATCGCCACCGCGCTGATTGCCGCGCGGCACCACAACCTGGGTGCGGTAGTCCCGGCAGGCGGCTCGCGCGACTTTCTGGCTCAGCAGCCGGTGGGAGTATTGGCCGCGGAAGTGGCGCTGGGGTGTGCGGCGGACGTGGTGCATGCCTTGGAGCAGCTGGGCGTGCGCACGTTAGGGGAGCTGGCGAGTTTGCCGCTGCGCCAAGTCACCACCCGTTTCGGCGAGGCCGGACGGCGGTGCCACGCGGTGGCCGCGGCCGCACCGGATCGGCGCGTGGCGCCGGAGCTTGCACGCCCGGACCTGGGCGTGGAGCAGGGCTTCGAAGAACCCTTAGAGCGCGTAGACGCCGCGGCCTTTGCCGCGCGCCAGCTCGCGGCGCGCCTGCATGTGGTGCTCGATGAGGCCGGCGTGGTGTGTCTGCGGCTGCGCGTTGCCGCGGAGTTCGAGGGCGGCGAGCGTTTGGAGCGGATCTGGCGTACCCAGGAAGCGCTCAGCGAGGCCGCCACGGCGGACCGCGTGCGCTGGCAGCTCGATGGCTGGCTGAGTGCTGCGTGGGCGGGGAGTGCGCCGGGTGAGGGAGGAGGCGTCGTCAAGCTGGCGTTGGAGCCGGTGGAGGTCGCCCCGCCGGGGGATGGACTCCTGTGGGGCGCAGGCGAATCCGCGGAGCAGGCCAAGCGTGTCATCGCGCGGGTGCAATCCCAGCTGGGGGTGGACCGCGTGCTGCAGCCTCGCCCGGCGGGCGGGCGTGGGGTGGCCGAGCGCATCGAGTACGTCCCCTATGGCGAGCAGCGCGATCCGCAGCCGGAGGGCACCTGGCCGGGGCGCATCCCGGCGCCGCTCCCGGCGAGCCTGGCGCACCCGGCCGCGCGGATTCGGCTTATCGACGTCTCCTCGAAGGAGGTCATCGTCACCGCCGAGGCCCTCCTTTCCGGGGAGCCGGCGGGTCTGGGATGGGGGTGCCACCGCTACCGGGTGACCGGTTGGGCCGGCCCGTGGCCCGTAGACACCGGGTGGTGGGAAGCAGGCGCGGCGCAGCGCTGCGCGCGTCTGCAAGTCGTCGGAGAAAACGAGAAAGGCCAGCGCGCCTGGCTCCTCGTGTGGGCAGGCGGGCGCTGGTCTGTGGAGGCAACCTATGCCTGAACGGCTTAATTCAAGATGTCGATGACCAGGCGCGTCGGCCCCGTGAGCACCTGAACCGAGTACGGGTGGCGTTCATTAAGCCCGATAACGAACTGCGAGCGAGCCTCGAAGGTACCGCCGCTGACCACCTGGGTTACCAGCCCGCCGGCGCCGTTTACGGTGCCGATATTCGGGTCTTCCATATCGAGCTGGAAGGGATAAGCAGTGCCGTCGATGCTGACGTCGAGCGCGGTGGAACCCTTGAAAGGAATCGGGTTGCCGGAGCCCTGCTGGGCGGGGGCATCGGTGTAATCAATGAACCAGCCCGGTGAACCGTTCCCGACGAATTCGAAGACCACGCGGTCAAAACCTTCATGCTTGCCCACGCGGACATCGGTCACCACCAGCTCCGAGGGAGCCGGTGGGCGGAGGGTTTTCATCTCCATGTTGGCGTCGCCCAGCGGAGTCAGCCCAGCCGGTGCGGCGGGGGAGGGGGCAGCAGGAGTGACTGTGGCAGTGGAGGTGGAGGCGCCGGACAAGGTAGCGTCGAGAGTCTTCGTGGGGCCGTCGGTACCGCCGTCCGAGGAGGAAGACGGAGCGCATCCCTGAAGCACGAGCGCACCCGAGACAACGAGTGCGGCCACGGGGGCGGCTGTGCGCAAGAGATTGTGTTTCGGCATAACTCCGAGGGTAGCGGTACCGCGAGACATTCTATGCATTGAAGTAAACATCGTAACCACATTGTTGTGAAAGGAGTGATACCAGTTAAGATGGCGCCATGACCTTCTGCTCCGATGTCCAGGTCGAGCCCCTGGCTGGTACCGCTAAACAAGAATCTGTTTATGTCCTTTTTGAGTGGCCTACGGCCTGGTCTCGCGACGTGCTGGATGGTCGTACTTTTGGCCCAGGCCTCACCGAGAAGCTCAAGGCCAAGCTCAAAGGCGTGGCGGGCCTGCAGCTCATTCGCCGCCCCGGGCGCGCCGGGCACGAGCGGGGGACGGGGCACTTCCGTTGTTTCGTCGTGTGGGCACGCGAGGGGTTAGTGCAGGATTACGTCCTGAACGGCCCGGAGGACATCCTCGATCTGGATCTGGAGCACCCCACCGGCACGTGCCTGCCGCTGGTGCTCGTGTGCACCCACGCCAAGCGCGATGCCTGCTGCGCAATCAAGGGCCGCCCGCTTGCTGCCTCCCTGGCATGCGAATTTGAGGAGACCGTGTGGGAAACCTCCCACACCAAGGGGCACCGCTTCGCGCCGTCGGTGCTGCTGATGCCGTGGGGCTATTCCTTTGGCCGCCTCAACGTGGAAGCTGGCCGCGAGCTCGTGGGCAAGGCGCTGCACGGCGAGTATTTCTACCCCGCCAACCGCGGTTCCGGCCTCACCATGCCCCAAGGCCAGGTGGCGGAGCTCGCGGTGGCGCGCCAGCTTCTCGACGCCTCCGAGACCCTCCACTACGGCGACCTCACCGTCGACGCGGCGGAGAACCCCGCGGCGGAGAACCCCGCCGCAAAGAATAGCGTCGTTGTGCGCCACCGCGATGGCCGCGCATGGGACGTAGAACTCGAAGAAAAAGAGGCCTCCGGCGTCGTCTCTTCTTGTGGAGACGAGCCGAAGACCTCTCGTTTCTATGCCGCGCGCCGCGTCGAAAAGCGCAGCGTATAGAGCACGGGGTCGGCGCGGCTAGCGGCGCATAATCTTGGCCGAGAGCCAGTTGCCAAAGAACTGCGCTGCCTGCACCAGCACGATGATGATAAGCGTAGCCACCACGGTGACCTCCCACTCGAAGGCGCGGTAGCCGTAGACGATGGCGAAGTCACCCAAGCCACCGCCGCCGACGTAGCCGGCCATCGCGGACATGTCGACGATGCCGATGAACAGGAAGGTGTAGCCCAGCACCAGCGGGCCCAGCGCCTCCGGAATGATGACCGTGGTGATGATCTTCCACGGCGAAGCGCCCATCGCGCGGGCTGCTTCAATCACGCCCGGGTCCAGCGCCACGAGATTCTGCTCCACGATGCGCGCCACCGCGAACGTGGCCGCAATAACCATGACGAACGTGGCCGGTTCACGGCCGATAGAGCTGCCCAGCACCGCCACCGTCAGCGGCTGGACAAAGGCCAGCAAGATGATGAAGGGAATCGGGCGAACAAAGTTCACCAGGATGTTGATGATGAAGTAGATGGGCTTGTTCTGCAGGATGCCGCCCGGGCGGGTGGTGTAGAGCAGGATGCCGAGAACCAAGCCGATGATGCCGGCGATCACCAGGGTGGTGGCGACCATGATGAGGGTGTCCTTGACGGCGTCGACAAGCGTGCCGCCCAGTCGATCCCAATTGGCCTGCGCGAGGTAGGTGACGTTCATCGTTGGATCTCCTCAATGTCGGTGGTGCGTTGCATATGTGCGTAGAAGTCTTCGATGGCGGCATCCGGGCCGTTGAGGCGCACGGTGATCTTGCCGAAGGAATGCTTCTGCAGGGTGGTGATGCCGCCGTGGACCACGGCGATGGACACTCCCTCGTCCGCGAGCTTGCCGGCGGCGCCGAAGAAGCCCGACTTTTCCGTCAGGTTGATGGTGAACAAACGTCCTTCGTGGGCCAGCAGGTCATCGGCCTCCACGACGTCCGGGGTGTTGCGCAGCGAGGTGGCCACGAACTTCTCCGCCACCTTGGTCTGCGGATTGGAAAAGACCTCGTAGACGCTGCCGGCCTCAATGACGCGGCCGTTTTCCATAACGGCCACCTTGTCGGCGATGGAGCGCACGACGTCCATCTCGTGGGTAATGACCACGATGGTGATGCCGAGATCGCGGTTGACCTTGCGCAGCAGGTCGAGCACCTCGTGGGTGGTGGTGGGGTCCAGCGCCGAGGTGGCCTCATCCGCCAGCAGCAGGGAAGGGTTATTAGCCAGGGCTCGGGCGATGCCGACGCGCTGCTTCTGGCCGCCGGAGAGCTGCTCCGGGTAGTTATCGCCCTTGTCCGCCAGGCCGACGAATTCCAGCAGTTCCTGGACGCGCTTTTTACGCTCCTGCTTCTCGACGCCCTGCAGCTTCAGCGGGTATTCAATATTGCCCGCCGCGGTGCGCGAGGACATGAGGTTGAACTGTTGGAAGATCATGCCGATGTTGCGGCGGATGCCGCGCAGCTTGGATTCGGGGAGGGGGACGACATCGGTGCCGTCGAGAAGCAGCTGCCCCGAGGTCGGCTTATCCAGACCGTTGATCATGCGCACCAGCGTGGACTTACCCGCGCCGGAGAAACCGATGATGCCGATGATTTCGCCGGGCTCGACGGTCAGGGAGACATTATCGAGTGCGGTGGTGGTGGTTTTCTTGTTTTTAAAGACTTTGGTGATGTTGCGGAATTCAATCCGGGTGCCCCGGTGGGCGCCTTGTTGTTCAGTCACGTGGGTTTCCTTTGTACGTGTCCGTGTAGTGAGTGAGGAGGGAGTAACGGGCAAAATCCCCCGGGTCACGCAATCAAGCGTGAGCGCGGGGGACATGTGGATTACGCGGGGCTTAGACCTGCTCTTCGAGGCGGTCCAGGATTTCCTGGAGCTCTTCCTGGGAGCGGTCGACGGCCACGGCGGTGTCGCCGGAGGACTTCAGGACGGCCTCGGTGACCTTCGGGTCCTTCCACAGCTTGGCCAGCTCGTGAAGGGCCTCGTTGTCGGCGTCGTCGGCGCGCACGGCCCAGACGTTGATGTAGGGCTCAGCCTCGGCGGAGTCTGGGTCGTCCTGAGCGACGGCGGACTTCGGGTCAATGCCGGCGCGCTCGAGGAAGGAGTTGTTGATGACAGCCGGCTTGCCCTCGCCGTAGGCGGCCGGGGTCTGGGCAGCATCTACCGGGGTGACCTTAACCTTGGACTTGTCCTCATCGATGTCTAGCGGGGTGGGGGTCAGCGGGCTGTTCTCCTTGAGAGTGACCAGGCCTTCCTGAACCAGCAGGCCGATGGCGCGGCCCTGGTTAGTGGAGTCGTTCGGGATGGCGACTTCCTGGCCCTCGATGCCAGCGAGATCCTTGTGGTCCTTCCAGTAGATGGCCAGCGGGTAGATCTCGGTGGAGGCCAGCGGGACCAGATCGGTGCCGTTGCCCTTGTTGTACTCAGCCAGGAACTTCAGGTGCTGGAACTTGTTGGTGCTCAGCTGGCCCTGGTCCAGAGCCTGGTTCGGAGTGTTGTAGTCGGCGAAGTTCTCCAGCTTGACGTCGTAGCCGGCTTCCTTGGCCAGGTCCTGGAAGACGGCCCACTCTTCCATGTTGGCGTCAGTGGTGCCGATGGTGATGGTGGAGTCCTTGGTGATGGCCTCGCCGGAATCCTTGGACTCAGCGGAGTCCGAGGAGCAAGCAACCAGGCCGGTTGCGGCGATGACGGCTGCCGAGGTGGCAGCAAGTACGCGACGGATGCTCATGGTGGGTTCCTAGTGTCCCTTCTTGGTTTGTGCGGCAAGTCGTGTCACCGCAGGATTTGTGCGCTGCACGAAAAACTAGCAACGATTGAACCGCTTTGTCTATTCGGAGAATTGTTCAACGAAAACCTTGACTGGAACCTGTGTTCGAATATAGTGTGTGGGGCTATGAGATTCAATGGGGGTGAGGCGCTGCCGTGGTCCCGGGTGGAGAGGATTCTCTCTGGTCGCCCGGGGCCCGTCCCGGTCTCGGTGGACCACCTACCGCAGGCCACGGACGCGCCGAAGTTGGGGCATTCCGCCGTGCCTTTCGCCGAGCTGCATGCGGTGAGCTCCTATAGCTTTCTGTGTGGCGCTTCCGAGCCGGAGGGGCTCGTGGCGCGCGCCGTCGAACTGGGCCTGCGGGGGATTGCGCTGGTAGATCGGGATGGATTCTATGGTCTTATGAAGTTTGCGGAGGCCGCCGCCAAAGTTGGCCTGCCTGCGGTCTTCGGGGCGGAGCTCAGTCTCGACCCAGCTCCGCTGACCGTCCTGGCGCGCACCCCGGAGGGCTATCGGCGTCTATCTCGGCTTATCTCCCGCGCTCACATGGAGGCGGGGGAGAAGGGGGTCGTGTCCTATCCTTCTTTGGTGGAGATTGGTGCGCAGTTGCAGGATGAGTGCCTCTTCCTGGTGGGCTGGGAATGGGTAGAGCATTTCGATCTTTTGGTCGAGGGAATAAAAATAGACAGCATGGTTCTGGAGTATGCATGTACCCAGCTCCCGGAGGACGCGGACCACCACCTACTGTTGGATTCCTTGCCGGTTTCGCGCGCCATTGCCACTGCGCGCCCGGCTGCCGCCACGCGTGAACACGCGCGGTTGGCTGGAGCCAAACAAGCCCTGTCCAGACGCCTCGCGCTTGCCGACGCCTCCCCCAGCTCCCACCCCATGGGCTCGTCCTGGCTGCGCTCCGGGGAACAAATGGCGCGCCTGCTGCCTGAGCGCCCCGAGCTCATTGCCGAAACCGTCCGCGTCCTCGAGGACTGCAGCTTCACGTGGGAGGCGCTGGCCCCGAACCTGCCTGATTTCGACGTGCCGGAAGGCTATACCGAGATGTCCTGGCTGGAGCACCTTACCTTTGAGCGCGCTGCCGAACGTTATGCCACGCGCCCAGAGGAGATTCGGGAGCGGGCGTGGGAGCAGATGCGGTATGAGCTGGGTGTCGTCAAGCAGCTGGGCTTTCCCGGCTACTTCCTTATCGTGTGTGATCTCGTGGACTTTTGTAAACGGGAGAACATCCTGTGCCAGGGGCGCGGCTCGGCGGCGAATTCGGCGGTGTGCTTCGCGCTAGGGATTACGAACACGGAGCCGATTTCCGCGGGACTGCTCTTTGAGCGCTTCCTCTCCCCGGACCGTGATGGCCCGCCGGATATCGACATCGATATTGAATCCGGCCGGCGCGAGGAAGTCATCCAGTACGTCTACGCCAAGCACGGCCGCGAGAAGGCGGCGCAGGTGGCCAACGTGATTACGTACCGCCGCAAAGGGGCGTTGCGGGATGCCGCCCGCGCGTTGGGCTACCCGCAGGGCTCGGCCGATGCCTGGTCGAAGGGCATTGCGCTCGCGCCTTCGGACGTTGAATGCTTGGCCGAGCAGTTTCTGGGTCAGCCGCGCCACCTGGGCATTCACTCCGGCGGCATGGTGCTGTGCGACCGGCCGATTGCGGATGTTGTGCCCGTGGAGTGGGCGCGCATGGAGAATCGTTCGGTGCTGCAATGGGATAAGGATGATTGCGCCGCGGCCGGGCTGGTGAAGTTCGACCTGCTGGGCCTGGGCATGCTCGAAGCGCTGCACCACATGATGGACTTGGTGGAGGAGAGCACCGGCCGGGTGGTCAACCTGTGGGAGCTGGACCTGGCTGACCCGGAAGTCTATGACATGCTCTGCCGCGCGGATGCAGTGGGCGTGTTCCAGGTGGAATCACGCGCGCAGCTGAGCACGCTGCCGAGGCTCAAGCCGCGGGTCTTCTTCGATCTCGTGGTGGAGGTCGCGCTCATCCGGCCGGGCCCCATCCAGGGCGGCTCGGTGCACCCCTACCTGCGCCGCCGCGATGGCAAGGAGCCGGTGACCTATGACCACCCGGTGCTGGAGAAGTCCCTGGGCAAGACACTGGGGATTCCGCTCTTTCAGGAGCAGCTCATGCAGATTGCGGTTGATGCCGCCGGGTTCAGCGGCGCGGAGGCGGATGACCTGCGGCGCGCGATGGGCTCGAAGCGCTCGCCGGCCAAGATGGCAGCGCTCAAGCAGCGCTTTTATGAGGGCTTGGAGGAAACCAACGGGATCGTCGGGGAGGTGGCGGATAAGTTGTGGGCCAAGATTGTGGCCTTCGCTGCTTATGGCTTCCCGGAGTCCCACTCGCAGTCTTTTGCTTCCTTGGTGTACTTTTCGGCGTGGTTTAAGCGCTATTACCCGGCGCAGTTTTGCGTGGGCCTGCTGCGCGCGCAGCCGATGGGTTTCTACTCGCCGCAGTCGCTTATTCAGGATGCCCGCCGCCACGGGGTGGAGGTGCTGCCGGTCAGCGTCAACGAGTCGGGCCGCGAGGCGCGCGTGGTGGTGGGCTCGGACGGTCAGGCGCGTATCCGCTTGGGGCTTAACCTCATCAAGGGGTTGGGTGATAAGGCCGCCGATCGCATTGAAGCGGCCGCGCCGTTTGGCGACGTCCCCGATCTCTCCCGCCGCGCCGACCTCACCGTCGATCACGTGGAGGCCCTCGCCGTGGCGGGGGCCTTGGACGTCTTTGGGGGGGATCGCCGCCAGGCACTGTGGCAGGCGGGCGTGGCCGCAACAGAACGGGCAGGGATGCTGCCGGGGCTGTCTGCGATTGAAGCGCCGTCTTTGCCGGGGATGAGCGCCTTTGAGCTCATGGCGGCGGACGTGGCGAGCACCGGCGTGACCCACAACCAGCAACCGATGGAGCAGGTCCGCGGGGAGTTGCAGGCCCGCGGCATCCTATCCGCGGCGGATTTGCCGGCAGTGGAGGATGGCACCCGCGTGCGCATCGCCGGGGTGGTCACGCACCGCCAGCGCCCGCAGACAGCGGGCGGGGTGGTCTTTTTTGGTTTGGAGGATGAGACCGGGTTGATGAACGTGATGGTTACGCCCGGCCTGTGGGCTCGGGATAAGGTCACCGCGCGAACAGCGCCCGCGCTCATCGTGCGCGGCATCGTGCAGAACGCCTCCGGGGCGGTCACGGTTGCCGCGGACCGGCTGGAGCCGCTGGCCTTCGGTGAGGCCCTTTCGCGCGGCTCGCGGGATTTCCGCTAAGCGGCTTATTCCTTAGAGATGAGCTCGTCGCGGTTCATCTTTCCGGCCAGGGAGCGTGCCACGGAGAAGGGCACCCACACCATGAGCAGCAGGATGATCTTGAGGTAGAGCTGGGATACGAATACTCCATCCATGATGGGCATGGTTCGGGCACCCCAGGCGATAAGGCCAGTCACTGGCAGCAAGATGACGAGTGCTGCGAGGGAGAATTTGAGGCCGTCGTCGCGGGCCTCAAGGTGCTGCTGCATCTGATACTCATCAAGTTCCGTCGTGGGCAGGTCAGCGGCACCAATCGTTGCGCGCAGGCGAGCGGTCATCAACGCGCACAGCAAAGTTCCAAGGGCGGCCACCATGAGTGAGGTAAAGGCGCTCCAGAACTGCAGGGGAATGGAAGCGATGATGAGGGCGGTGGACAGGTCGGTCAGGGTGATGTAGCGCTTGCGGGTCTTAACGGAATCGGGAATAGAGGCGGACATGTGTGGTTTAGTCCTTTCGGTAGATTTCGGAGGACATGGGGGTGAATTCGGTCCGGGAGAACACGGCTTCCACGGGTAGATTGAAAACTTCGCAGATGTTGAAGGCGAGGTCCAAGCTGGGGGAGTGGTCGCCGCGCTCGAGAGCGCCGATGGTTTGGGGGTTGACCCCGATGGCGTCGGCAAGCTGTGCGCGCGTCATGTCCCGTTCAACGCGGAGCACGCGGACCCGGTTAAATAGTGGGCGGGTTGGCTTTTTCTTTGGGGACATGCACCACAGTGTTGTATAAACCCAACGACTTGTCAAGGGTTCGTGTTAAAGTGGCGGCATGAATCCCGTATCCCCGTCACTCACTAAAGCCCGCTACATCTCGCGCTTGAGCTGGGACGTCATCCTCGCCGCCCTGGCGGCCGCGGCGGCATATTTCTGGTGGGACTGGCTCTATTGGGTCGCCGGAGCGCTCGTTGTGTGGGCGCTCTATCAGCTCTGGCTCATCCCCGCGCAGGTCAAAAACCTAGGCTGGCAGGAAACCGCCGACGAATTGCTCGTCACCCGCGGCAAAATCTGGCACACTTTCACCGTCGTGCCCTATGGCCGCATCCAATTCGTCGACGTTACGGCCGGCCCCATCGAGCGCGCGATGGGGCTGAAGAAGGTGAAGTTGCACACGGCGTCGCCCAGCAGCGACGCCACCATCCCCGGCCTGCCTGCCGCGGACGCCGATGCCCTGCGCGAGCGCCTCGCCGTCAAGGCTCGCGAGAGGATGAGTGGGCTGTGAAGGACCGCGCGCTTATCGACGCCGACGGCTACATTCGCGTCCACCGCCTCACCCCGCTGCTGCGCTTTTGGTCGCTGATTTTAGCGCTGGTGGCCATTTTTGCGGTGAACATCAACGCCGCCATGATTTCGGACGTGGTGTCTTACCTGCAGAGCGGCAACCTCGGCGAGGTCGGCCGCGGTACCCTGCTGGGTATCGGCGCCTTCGTGCTGGTGTGCGCAGTGATTTGGCTGGTCTCCGGAATCTGGTGGCGCAAGCTGGGCTACAAGCTCACCGAGGATGAAATCGCGCTGCGCCACGGCGTCATCTCCACGTCCTTCCGCTCCGCGCGCTATGAGCGCATCCAGGCGGTGGACGTCGTGGAATCCATCATCGCGCGCTTGTTGGGTTTGGCCACGGTTCGGGTGGAGACCGCCGGCGGTACCTCGTCGGTGATCAAGATTGAGTACCTGCCCAAAGCGAAAGCAGAAGAGCTGCGCGCGGAGTTGCTGCGGCGCACGAATAAGAACCCTGCCAGTGAGCCGGCGCCGGAAGCGGAGGAAGCCGCCGCGCTGATCCCGGAGATTCCCATACTGCGCACGATTGCCGCTGAGGCGCTGCGCCTGCCCACGCTCCTCGCGGCCCTCGTTATTGGGGGCTTGCTCTTCATCCCGGGTATGTGGACCGCGCTGCTGCCCATCATCGTGGGCTTTGTTGGAAGCGTCTGGGGCTTGGTGGACTCTTCCTGGAAATTCACCGCGCTTCACGACGCCCCCACCAACGCCCTCAACGTCTCTTACGGTCTTGCCGACCGCCGCCGCCAAACCATCCGCATTAGCCGCATCCACGGCGTGCGGGTAAGCCAGCCCTTCTTATGGCGGCGCTTCGGCTGGTACGAGGTGCACGTCTCTGTAGCTGGTTATGGCGCGAAGGGCAGCGGTAAGCAGTCCGGTTCCACTCGCATCCTGCCGGTGGGTACCCGCGAGCAGGCGCTGGAGCTTTTAGAGCTCATCTCCGATCTGGATCGTGCGCAGATTGAGGATTTCGCGCGCCCCGAGGGGCATACCCAGCCCACCTATACCTCCCCGCGCCGCGCCACTTGGGTTAGCCCCATCGACCGCAAGCAGCAGTCGGTCACACTGGTGGATTCACCCCAACCCGTGACCATCGTGCACCGCGGCCGCATCAACCGCCGCGTCATGGTGATCGGTACCCCGCATATCCAGGAGCTCACGCTGAAGGTGGGGCCCTTTAGCCACCTTGCAGGCGTGCGCACTGTGCGCTTTGACCTCGTGGCGGGGCCAGTAAAGATGGCTGGTCAAGACCTCACGCCTGCCGACGCCTCCGAGCTCCTCACCCGCCTGCGCTCCCGCCGCCTGCCTGCCATGGAGTCAGCGCTAAGTCCCATGGACTCATCCGTCAACATCTCACAGGTTGAGCCGCGGCAGAACCCACGTGAAGACTCCCGTGACAGCGCGGTTAGGGGCAGCGACGAAGCTTAAGCAGAACCGGCCCACGCGTGCTGCTGGGGCCGGCACACGCCGAGGCCGCCGAACAGGACCCGCATCCGCCCGCGGGGCAGGAGCCGAGTGGCTCCATATCGAGTACCCCGCTGGCGGTGAGGTGATCCAGGATGAGGTCCACCGTGCCGGGCTCCAGCCCGGTCTGTGCCGCGATGGCCGCCCGCGAGCGCACGCCGGATTCGATGGCTTCCTGCACGGCCTGGATGGGGGAGGCGGGCATTAGATAAACACCTTCAGAATCTGGAAGGCCGCTACAGCCAGCACCCACGCTGTGGCCAGCTGGACGCCGAAGCCGAAGAGCGTCCAGCGCCAGCCAATCTCTCGCCGCTGCGCGGCAATCGTGGCCACGCAGGGCGTGTAGGCCAGCAGGAAGAGCATGTAGGCCCACACCGCGGCGAGGGGATGACCGTCAGAAGCCTGCTCGAAGTCCGCGCGCACGTGATCGCTGAGCGCGCTATGGGATTGTTCCTCCGCGGAGGCGTCGGTGACATCCTCGACCGCGTAGGTCTGCGCCCACGTGGAAATCAGCGCCTCCTTGGCCACAAAACCGGTCACCAGCGGGCCCGCCAGGGACCACGAGTCGAAGCCAGCCGGGGCAAAGGCTGGAGCGATGGCGTGCGCGACCGCCCCATAGGCGGAATCCTCCGGCGCCGGCGGCTCACCCCACGAAGAATCCTGCGCCGCATCCCCAACCGGGATGGCCATGAGCAGCCACACCACGACCACGGTGCTCACGATGATGCCGCCGGCCGTCTGCAAGAAGCCCTTCAAGCGCGTCCACATCACGCTCAGTGCCAGGCGCACGGTGGGCAGCTGGTACGTCGGCAAGTCAATAACCAGCGCTTCCTCAGGCACCGCGCGCCACAGCGTCTTTCGCAGCGCCAAACCCACCAGCACGAGCAGCGCGATGGAAATGACGTACATGATGAACACCACGCTGCCGGCGTGCCCCGGGAAAAACGTGGCCGAAAGCATGACGAAGACCACCAAGCGCGCCGAGCACGAGGTAAACGGAATGAGCAGCGCGGTCATGATGCGATGCCGCGGGCTGCCCAGCACGCGCGTGGCCGAGATCGCCGGCACGTTGCAGCCAAAGCCCACGACAATGGGGATGAAAGCCTTGCCCGGCAGACCGATGGCCCGCATGAGACGGTCCGTGACCACCGCGGCACGCGCCATGTAGCCGGAATCCTCCAACACCGCCAAGCACAAGAACATCAGCGCCATGAGCGGGGCGAAGGTGAGGACCATGCCGACGCCGCCGATGAGGCCGTCGACAAGCAGGCCCGTGATGAGAGGGTGGCCTAAGCCGATGGCTTCTAGCCCCGCCCGCGCCCAGTCACTCAAGGGGCCCGAGACCAGTGCCTCCAGGCCATCCTGGAGGGGAGCGGCCACCGTGGTGGTGATCTGGAAGACCACCCACATCACGGCCAGAAACAGCAGCGGCCCCACTACCGGGTGAAGGGCCACCGCATCGAGGCGGTGGGAGAGGGGCGTGGCGTGCTCGACCTCGCTCACCGAGGCCTTCGCCGCCGCATCCAACTCCGCGAAGCGGGCCTCCAAACCTGCGTCCTCGCGCAGCTGCACGGGCTCAGCCGCCAGAGAATCAACAACAACCTCTCGCAGCTTCTCGACGCCCTCCCGCTTACGCCCATCAACCACCACCACCGGGATGGAGGTGGATTCAGCGAGCGCAACGGGATCCACTGTTTGGCCCTGGTTGAGGGCCACGTCGGTCTTCGTCAGCGCGATGATGAGGCGGTAGGGCTGCTCCGCTAACTGGAGCGCCACGTTGAGGCCGCGCGCTACGGCGCTGGCATCGACGACCACGACGACGGCGTCGGGGCGCTCATCTGCGGGGCAATCGATGAGCATGGCGCGGGTGAGCGCCTCATCGGGGCTGAGCGGGTCGAGCGAGTAGGTGCCGGGAAAATCGATGAGATCGGCGGTTGCTTCACCGATCTTCCACGCACCGCGGCTGACCTCAACGGTGGTACCCGGCCAGTTGCCGGTTTGTGCCTTCGCGCCGGTTAGGGCGTTAAACAGTGTGGACTTGCCGGAATTGGGGGAGCCGACGAGCGCGATGATGGGAGCGCCAAGAGGGGCTACCGCGCCGCCCGGATCGCCGTGGCAGCTGGGTTTCGTGGTGGCCATGGTTTAGACCTCGATGGCTTGTAGCGTCGCTTTATCGATGGCGTAGCGGCAGCTGCCGACCGAGACAACGCGCGCGCCACCGGCCACGCGCGGGCCCATGGTCAACGTGGCGCCGGGGCGGATTCCTAGCTCGCCGAGGCGCACCGCTAGGGCGGTGTCGCAGGTGCAGGAAATGCACTCTTTCCCCAAGGTGATGGTGCATCCCATGGGGATAGCGTCGGCGGTTTGTCGTGGGCACTGAGATAACTTCACGGCGAGCCCTCTTCCTTAAATAAGCACTACCGAATAAGCATTACCTTTATAGGTTACCCTTAGTAAACATAGGTCCGTCTAGGTTTGTAGCTATCTCTTAGGTGATCCTCACCACGCGGCGCAGGTGCGCGGCGCATTAAGCGTTTGGAGTGGACCAGCTGCTCACCTGGCGCAGCCTCTGGCGATTCTTCAGCCGCGATTGGCCTAGCTTGCGGGACATGCGGTCCAGAATCTGGATGGCCTCCGTGATGTGCGGCCCCTTGTTGAGCATCACGCACTCCGCGCGCAGGGCATAGCCAGCGTCCGTGATTTCCGCGCGGGAGGGAAGCCCCGTCTTGGCTAGGGTCTCCAGAACCTGCGTGGCCATGATGACCGGGATGTGGGCCGCCTCCGCGACCTTCATGATGCGCCCCGGCACCTGGACCATCTCCTCGAATCCCAACTCCACGGCCAAGTCACCGCGCGCAATCATGATGCCGAACTTGGCGTGCCGCATGCCCTCCAGCAGCACGCTTCCCAGCTGTTCATAGGCGGGAACCGTTTCAATCTTGAGCACGATGCCCAGGTCACGCACGCGCTGCGCCATCTCCTCGGACTCCTGCTCGGCGGCAATCGCCTCGAGCGTGTCATAGAGGAAAGCCACATCAGCCGGCGTGCGGATGAAGGAGACCGCCGCGATATCGCAGTGCGTGGCCACAAAACGAAGTGCTTCGATGTCTTCCTCGGTGAGGCTGGGCAGCGGGACGTCGGTATCCGGCAGGTTGATTCCCTTATAGGCGGCCAGGTTGGTGCCGGTCGGTCCCGCATGCTCCACGGTGACGACGGCCTCGTGCGCCGCACCATTCTCCCGCACCTCGCGGACGCGGCCGGCGATGGCGCCATCATCGAAAATCACCCGGTGCCCCACTTTGAGCGCGCCAACCACCTCCGGCAGCGTGCACCCAATCGTGGTCACCTCGCCCTCGACGATGCGCGCCGGCTCCTGCGAAGTGCTCAGCACCAACTCCTCGCCGCGGTGCAGGCGAATCTTCTGCTCCAGTGCCGGAACCCCATGCACCTGCGTGGTGTCCCCGCCGTGGCTCAACACCGTTTCCTCGGCGAGGTAGCAGTTGCGATCACCGTGCAGCACCGCCACGCCTGCTTCCGCGCTCTCCACGGTGAACACACGCGAGCGCCCGCGCGCTTCCGTGAAGCGCACTTCGCTGCCGGGGTGCAGGCGCGCCAACCACTCGTCATCCACCTCCAGCGCTACCGCCGGGCGGGCCGCGCTTGGCGACGCCTCCCCCGCCACCCCGTGGGCGCGGGTAGAGGAGGGGGCGTCGTGAAGCACGAGCGTTGCTGGGCTCAGCAGCTCGCCCGCAGCGCTGCGCTCGCCGCGCACGCGAATGACCTGCGGACCCGGCTCGATGCTGCCGGTGCGGACCTTGGGGCCAGCAATATCGCAGGAAATCAGAATCTCGCGCCCCACCTCTTCAGCGGCGCGGTGGACGTGTTCCACCATCTTTGTCCACGCCGCCTGGTCATCGTGCGCACAGTTGATGCGGGCTAACTCCATGCCCGCGCGGGCGAAACCGAGGACCAGTTCATAATCCTCCGCGGCCTCAGCAGGAAGAGTCACCATGATGCGCGCGTGCGTGTCCTCCTGGGTAGGGCCGAGGAGGGCTTCGGTGTTGGCGTCGAGGATATCGTCCGCGTCAGCATAAGCCGTGGCGATGGGCTGCACAGGATAGGTTGGCGCGTGGCCATCGAAGGCGTCGAGCACGTTGCGCGCGGCGTGGAGGCGCTCAAGCACTGCGGGCTCCGGGTGGCTGAGGCTCGTGGCGCCCAACGCCGTGAGGCCTTCCTGGAGTTCGACGGCGTCTTGGGAGCGCAATTCCATGTAGCGCACGAGGTTGACCGCGCCGGGGCGGTGGATGGGATCCACGCGCGCGATCTGCGTGGCGTGGGCGGCAGACGAAGCTTCGACGCGGGTGATGAGGGAATCAAGCAGTGGGCGCAGGCTAGGCAAGGTGTCTCCTTCGGTGTGAAAGTTCACCCACATTGTGCCGCGACTTGTTAGACCGCGCCACGGAAGCCGAGCTGCCGCCAGGCCTCATACACGGCTGTCGACGCCGCGTTGGATAGATTCATCGAGCGTCGCGCTGGCATCATGGGGATGCGCACGCGCTCCGTTACCCGCGGGTGAAAGGCGTGTTCCTCCGGCAGGCCCGTGGGTTCGGTGCCGAAAAGCAGGACATCGCCCTCCTGGTATTCCACGTCGGTGAACCACTTGTCCGTGTGGGTGGTGAAAGCGAAAACGCGCGCGCCGGGCAAGCTGTCCATGCAGGCGTCGAAATCCTTGTGGATCGTGAGGTCCGCTAAGTCGTGGTAGTCCAAGCCCGCGCGCTTGAGGTGTTTGTCCTCGAAGTTGAAGCCGAGCGGCTCGATGAGGTGCAGGCTCGCGCCCGTGACGGCGGCGGTGCGGATGGCATTGCCGGTGTTGGTAGGGATCACGGGGTTGTCGAAGACGATGTGCAAGCTGCTCATAGGCATCAGTCTAGGATGGTGTGCATGAGCGCTACCAAACTAGATGGCAACTTGTACCGCGACGAGATTTTTGAGGACCTGGCCCAGCGCGTGGCCGCCCTCAAAGAGAAGGGGATTACCCCGGGCCTGGCTACGGTCTTGGTGGGCGATGATCCGGGTTCGCATTCCTACGTGAAGATGAAGCACCGCGATTGCGAGAAGCTCGGTATCAACTCGATTCGCAAGGACCTGCCGGGAGATATCTCCCAGGAGGAGCTGGAGCGCGTCATCGAGGAACTCAACAATGATGACGCCTGCACTGGCTACATCGTGCAGCTGCCGCTGCCGAAGCACCTGGATGAAAACCGCGTGCTCGAGCTCATCGATCCGGCCAAGGACGCTGATGGCCTGCACCCGATCAACCTGGGCAAGCTGGTGCTCAACGAGGAAGCCCCGCTGCCCTGCACTCCGAATGGCTGCATCCACCTGCTGCGCCGCTTTGGGGTAGAGCTCGATGGCGCCAAGGTCGTGGTTATTGGCCGCGGCGTGACCGTGGGCCGCCCGATTGGTCTGATGCTCACCCGCCGCAGCGAAAACTCCACGGTGACGCTGTGCCACACTGGCACCAAGGACCTCGCTGCGGAGACCCGTGAGGCCGATGTCATTATCGCGGCAGCCGGCAAGGCACACATGCTCACCGCCGACATGGTCAAGGAAGGTGCTGCGGTTCTCGACGTCGGCGTGTCCCGCGTTGACGGCAAACTCGCCGGCGACGTGGCCGAGGACGTCTGGGAGAAGGCCGGCTACGTCTCCCCGAACCCGGGCGGCGTGGGCCCGCTGACGCGCGCATTCCTGGTCAGCAATATCGTCGAGCGCGCCGAAAAGCTTGCCGCTCACTAACGGCGCAACACGAACGCCCAAGTAATGAGCATGTCCCCACAATCAGACGAAAACCCGCAACGCAGAGAGCGACGAACCCCCCGGCGCCCAGCTCAGGGCCCTGTTCAAGGCCAGCCTCGAAGCCAGAATGGAAGCCAGACTGAAAGCCAAGCCCGCGGGAAAACCACGCCACCGGTGTCCCTGTCGAACCCGCACGATGCGCACCTGAAGCCCTCGGCGCTGCCGCCGGCTCTCCAGTGGCTGGCCATCGGCCTGTTCGTCGTGGCGGTTGTGGTGTCGGGTTTCTATGCCGTGTTCGAGCACTGGCGCCGCGCCACGCTGCTGCTGGGCGGGGCGCTGGTGTGGCTCACGGTGGTCCGCTTGACCTGCGACTCCTCGCGGGTCGGCGTGCTCGCGGTGCGCTCCCGGCGCTTCGATGCCTGCTTTACAGGCATCTTGGGCGCGGCGATGGTGTTCATGGCCTTCTCCATCGACGCGCTGGGCTCTTAGATGTAATATTCATCGCCCACGTACGCAGGGCCCACATCGAGGCCATTCGGCGCGGAGAGCAGCAGGAAGTTGCGCAGGATGCGGTTCATCTGCCGGGTCTCCGTCAGGAAGGCGTCGTGGCCCACGGGGGAGACAATCTTGGCCATCGCCAGCAGGTGGTTGACGTTGCGGGAGATGTGCTCCTGCTGGTGATAGGGGTAGAGGATATCCGTGTCCACGCCCACGACCATCGTCGGCACCTGGGATGCCGCCAACGCTTTGATGAGCCCGCCGCGCCCGCGGCCGACGTCATGCCGGTTCAACGCCTCCGTGAGCACCACGTAGGAACCCGCATCGAAGCGCTCGGTGAGTTTCGCCCCCTGGTAATCCAGGTAGGAGTTCACCGCGAAACGCTGATTGAGCTGGCGGTGCGGCCCCAAGGGATTCTCGCCTTGCTGTGCGGTAGCGCCGAAGCGCTCGTCGATCTCCTGCTCGCCGCGATACGTCAAATGCGCGATGCGGCGCGCCGCTGCCAGACCATCCCGCGGAGTCTTGTCCGTGAGGTAGTAATTTCCGCCATGCCAAAACGGGTCGCGCTCGATGGCGGAAATCTGCGCGGATTGGATGCCAATCTGCCAGCCCGAAGCCCGAGCAGACACCGCAATTACGCACACCGCGGACACGCTTTCCGGGTGCAGCAAGCTCCACTCCAGCGTGCGCGCGCCGCCCATCGAGCCGCCGAGTACCGCGTGCACGCGGGAAATACCCAGCTGCGTCAAGCAGTCGTGCTCAGCCTCCACCAAGTCCCGAATCGACAGCGCCGGGAAGCGCCCGCCCCACGGCTTTCCATCCGGGTGCAGCGACTTCGGCCCCGTCGAGCCATTGCAGCCGCCCAGCGCATTGGTCGCGATAACGCACCAGCGCGTGGTGTCCAAAGCCTTGCCAGGCCCCACCAGGTCGGACCACCAGTCCGCCACATTGGAATCCCCGGTCAGCGCGTGCTCAACCACCAAGACATTGTTGACGCCGTCCGGGTCGCCGGCGAAAGCGCCCCAGCGTTGGTAGGCCACGTGGGCGTCGGCAAGCACGGCGCCTGCTTCCGTGGTGAAATCACCGATGGGGACGACGGTGAGCTCGCCTTCGGGCGCGAGTTCCGGGATGGCGCTAACCAATGGCCGCGAACCCACGCTCGAGGTCGGCGATGATGTCGTTGACATCCTCGATGCCCACCGACAGGCGCACCGTGGCCTGCGTAATGCCCGCGGCCTTGAGCGCTGCCTCGTCGGACTGGGAGTGCGTGGTGGTCGCCGGGTGCACCACCAATGAGCGAGTATCGCCGATGTTGGCCAGGTTCGAGTGCAGCTTCAGCGCATCGATAAACGCCCACGCCTCCTCGCGGCCGCCGTCGATGTCGAAGGAGAGCACGGAGCCGGTGTAGGCGTAACCGAGCTTCTCCTTGGTGGCCTTGTACGGCGAGGAGTCCAAGCCGGCGTAATTGACGGTGGTGACCTTGGCGTGGGACTCCAGGTACTCTGCCACGGCCTGGGCGTTGGCATTGTGCTTCTCGACGCGCAACTGCAACGTCTCGATGCCATTCAGCGTCAGCCAGGCGTTGAAGGGGGAGATGGCGGCACCGGTATCGCGCAGCAGGCCCGCACGCGCCTTGATGGCGAAGGCCGGTGCGCCCAGGTCGGCGTACTTGAGGCCATGGTAAGCCTCGTCCGGGGTGACGAAGTAGGGGAAGACGGGCTCGCCGTCACGCTCGATGGTCCAGTCGAAGGAGCCGCCGTCGATGATGGCACCACCGATGGCGGAGCCATTGCCGGTATAGAACTTGGTGGTGGAAACCACGACGATGTCCGCGCCCAGCTCCAGCGGGCGGGCGAGCGCGCCGGTGGCGATGGTGTTATCCACGATGAGCGGGACCTGGTTCTTGTGAGCTACCTCGGCGATGGCAGGGATGTCGAGAACATCGGCGACTGGGTTGCCGAAGGTCTCGCCGTAAAAAGCCTTCGTGTTTGGCTGGACGGCGTCCTGCCAGGAGGCCGGGTCATCCGGGTTCTCGACGAGGGTGACGTCAATGCCGAGGCGCTTCAAGGTCACGGTAAAGAGCGTGGAGGTGCCGCCGTAGAGGCGCGGGGAGGTCACGATATGGTCGCCGGCGGAGGCCAGGTTCAGGATGGCCGCGGTTTCGGCGGCCTGGCCGGAGGCGAAAGCTACGGCGGCGACGCCGCCCTCGAGGGAAGCGAGGCGCTCCTCGAGTGCGTCCTGGGTGGGGTTGGTCAGGCGGGTATAAATCGGGCCGGCATCCGAGAGGTTGAAGCGGTTGGCGGCGTGCTCGGCGTCGTTGAAGACATACGAGGTGGTTTGGTAAATCGGAACGTTGCGTGCGTTGGTGGAGCCGTCCAGGTTCTGTCCGGCGTGGAGGGCGCGGGTCGCGAACGACCACTCGTTGACTTCGGAATTATCGTATTTGGTGCTCATGCCACAAAGGCTAGACCAAGCGGTTCAGTGCCGTTAGTGGCTTTGTGGAAACCGCAGGCAAGACCGAGAATAAAAATAGACCGAGCGGTTGGTTCGGCTTAAACGTCGATGCTTTCACCAACCCGCAGGCGCCGATAGCCGCTCACGCCGGCGCGTTGGAGCATGCCGTCGGTGTTTTGCTTGCCGGCGTCGGAAAGCACGGCGTCATGGATGGGCACCGTCAGCCGCGCGCCGATGCGCATGGCGTAATCCGCGGCGTCCGCCCCGCGCACCCACGGCCCGGCGATGGGGAGTAGGAGGACATTTACCGTGCGTCCCTTCGGGACGCACCATTGGTCCCCGGGGTGCAGCACACCATTAAAGAAATAGCCCAGGTTCTCGGGGCGCGGAATGCTGGGGTGGATTTCCTCGTGAAGCCCGCCCACCGCGTGAATCTCAAGGCCCAGAACCGTGAACGTCTCTCCAGCATGCACGATGGTGCCGGAGCCGAGGGCGTCGATGGCTTCCTGCGTTCCCCACACTGGCAGGCCGCTTGCACGCACGGCATCGACGTCGAGGTGATCGCCGTGCGCGTGCGTGAGCAGCACCGCCTCAGCGCCTTCCAGGCAGCTGAGGTCTGAAAGGGGGCCGGGGTCGATGACGATGCGCCCCTGGGGAGCCTCGACAGCCACGGCGGATTGCCCATGCAGAGAAACCTTCATGATCCCCACGCTAGCCAAAAGTAAAGGAATACAGCGAGAGGCCTTCGCTTACTTCCAGCTCGATTGTTTCGGTGTGATTGTCCGGTTCCCTGACGAGATCCACCGTGCCGTCCTCGGTGATGTCGAAGGTGCGGACCGAACCATTCGCGCGGTGCACGCGAACCGTTCCTTGCCCTGATGCCACGAGCTGTACCCAGGCGGCGCGATAATTCAGTCGCAGCCGCGCGTTAGGTCCGGCGGTGATGGGCTGGTCGGCCAAAGTCCACGTCCCGCCCAGCGAATACTGACCTAACGGCGGCTCGCTCGTGGTGAACTGGTGCGTGCCGTCGTGGTAATCGGGGTTGGTGAAATACTGTGCGCGTGCGGTGCCGAGGTAGGTCTCCGGCGAGCGCGGAGCGCTGTGAGCATCGGCGGCTTCAATGGGCTCAGGCAGTTCTATGCTGGGGTCGCGCTCGAGGAGAAGCTCACGAATGAGGCGCTCGGTCTCGGCGTAGTCGCCCTCGCCGTGGTGGGATTGGCGCAACATGCCGTGCTTGTCGACGAGATAGTGCGCCGGCCAGTACCGATTCCCAAAGTTCTTCCACGTGGCGAAGTCATTATCCTGTGCCACTGGATACTCGATTCCCTGCTCGCGGGCCGCACGGCGCACGTTGTCGGCCTCGTGCTCGAAAGCGTATTCCGGCGCGTGGATTCCGATGATGTCGAAGCCGTAGTCCTTGTAATGCGCATAGAGCTTGGTCAGGTGCGTGTTGTTGCGCTGGCAGTTGATGCAGGCATAGGCCCAAAAATCGATGAGCGTGACCTTGCCGGAGGTCCGCGGATCGACGGGCGCATCCGTGTTGAACCAGCCGGTCAGCCCCGCGAACGCGGGCACGGGGGTTCCTTCGGCTGTGAGGGTGGCCTGTTCAACGGGCGTGGCGTCGGTGTTGATACTGGGGAGCTTCTGCTGCAGCCACGCGGGCGCGCCGAGTGAGATGGCGCCGGCCATGGCGATCACCACAATTCCCGCGGTGACGCGTACCTCGCGTTGGTGGGAGCGGAAAGCATCGACGCGTTTGCCCACCTCGTTGCCGCCTAAGGCGAAAGCCAGCAGCGGGATCGCCACGCCGAGGGCGAAGGAGAGACAGAGGAGGAGGATGTGGGCGTCGACAGTCCCGGTGGCGCCCGCCACGGAGATTGCGGCCAGTGCTGGGCCCGCGCAGGGAACGAAGACAGCCCCCATGGCTAGGCCAACGACGAAGCCGCCCTTGTCGCGGGCTGTGGCTTGCAAGCCGCCAGCTTTCGGGAGCTTCTGGAAAGGCCACTCGAGGGCTTCCTGAACGCGAGGGAACACCATTCCCAGGCCCACGAGAACGAGCAGCGCGATTCCCACTTTCCACAGGACGTCGGCCGGGAGGCCCAAGGCATTGAGCAGCGTTGTGGCAAACAGCGTGACGAGGCTGAAACTTGTGACGAGTCCGCCGACGACCTGCCATGGCCGCCACCGTGAGCCGCCGCTGACTGCGAGGACCAGCGGCAAGACCGGCAAGATGCAGGGCGAGATGCCGGTGATAAGGCCACCGGTAAACCCGATGAATAGCGTAGATAACATCCTGTGCTCCTTCGCTTGTGATGCGGTGTGCGTATGCAACTAGTTCGGAACACGAGTGAAAAGCGGATTGCTTTTAAATCCGTCCAATCCGCATCGCAGGGTGGCTCCGAATGGTCAGATACAGGGTCCGGAAAGGCCGGACCCGAAGACCTGAAGAAGGAGTACCGAAATGAAGAAGCTTGTTACCGCCGCCGCTGCACTTGCCGTAGCCGCCAGTGGGCTGGTTGCCTGCAACGACAAGAAGGAAGAAGTGGACATGAAGCCCAGCTCTGAGATGATGGCCCCGAGCTCGGACGCCATGGAGTCGGATTCCATGATGACAGAGGAAATGAAGAGCGATGAGATGATGGCGCCAAGCGAAGAAATGACCAAGTAAAAGTGCCATGTCCGCCCCGCTGCTGGAGGTAAGCTCTACACCCGTGTCTGCGATGTCACCTGATGAACATGCGCGGCTGAACGACCTGCTCGTTCAGACCGCTGCGGCAGACAAGCATGCCTTCAGCGCGCTATACGACGCCCTCGCGCCCACCGTGTACAGCGTGTGCCTGAGCGTTCTGCGCAATCCCGCCTTAGCCGAAGAGGTTGCCCAAGATGTCTTCGTTGAGGTGTGGACTTCCGCTGCGAAATTTGACCCGCAGCGGGGAAACGCGCGGTCGTGGGTGGGCAGGTTGGCGCATGGGAGGGCCGTCGATAAGCTGCGTAGCCACGTTGCTGCAGTGCAACGCGATAACCGCGACGCGCTGTTGGACCAGGCTACCTACACCGAGCCTCTTGAAGATGAGGCCCTAGGACATGTCGAAGCGCAGCGCCTGCGCCGGGCTATCGACGAGATTGGGGAGCCGCATTCCACCGCGGTAGCCCTCGCATTTTTCAATGGCTTGACGCATGCTGAACTGGCAGAATCAACGGGAGTACCGCTGGGTACGGCGAAGACGCGTGTGCGCGACGGCGTTAAGAAGCTAAAAGCGATTCTCGGAAAGGAGGGAAGATGAGCAATACGCATGAGTTTTCTGATGAGACTTTCGACGACTTCCTCGATTCCCTCCCCGACGTGCATCCGCCAGCGCGAATGAAAGATGCTGTCTTTGCGGAAATTGACGGTGGCGAAGCTGCTGAGGTCATCGAGCTTCCACGCCGCCGCTGGCGGGCCTTCGTAGCGGTGCCGGCTGCCGCCGCAGTGCTCGTCGCAGGCGTGGTAGCCGCGCCGCAGCTCTTGCAGTTGGGTCAGCAAGATGCACCGGATAGCGCGCAAGTAGAGGCTGAATCGCCGGGCGAAAAATCCATGCACGACATCATGGGCGCAGAGGACCTTATGCAGGGCAATGCCGATGCCTCGGGCGCGCAACTGGATATCGTTTCCTCCGCCTCGATGGCGAAATCCGGCGCGATGGTCGATGGTCAGCCGCAGCTCGCCGACGGCATGGGCGCCCAAGTGTGGGCAGTTGGTGCCGATGGTGAGATGGCTTCGGCGGGGGTTATCGGCCAGGACCCACACGATGGGGTGTGGATGCCCTTCGACGGCGCAGCGGTCAAGGTCATGGTTACCGAGGAACCTGCGGGTGGCAGCGAGCAACCCACCGGTCGTACCCTCGCCACCGTTACTTTGGCCAGCGCTAGCTAGCCCGGTATGCGATAGGGCAGCTATGCGCCAGGCCAGCTACGTGTCAGCTAGTTAAGGCCTGCTTGACCAGCTCCAGCGCGGCGGCGAGCTCAACATCGCTCAAATGCCCGAAGCCCAAGACCACGCCTTCCTCGGCGGCCACGCCGCCCCAGTAGTCGCTGAGCGGGGTGAGCGTTAGCCCTAGGGAGGCGGCGCGGTCGACCACGGCGTTATCGCACAGCAACACCGCATGGAGCCCGCCGTGGATGGGCAGAAGGGTAGCGGGGGCGTCTTCCAGCGCGGCTTGGACGAGGTCGCGGCGGCGCTTGTAGGCGCGGCGCATTCGCCCGGTATGCCGCCGCAGCGCACCGCTGGCCAGGTAGTTCGCCAGTGCCGCTTGGGGAATGGCGCCGACAGGCTGGCCGAAGACCTCCCGCACCCGATCCACCGCCGTGCGTAAGCTCGGGGGCAACACCAGGTAGCCGCAGGCAATCGACGGCGAAATCACCGAGGAAAACGTGCCCAGCAAGACAGTGTGCTCGGGAGCGAGCGCGGTCAGAGCGGGCAAAGGCTGGCCGACGTAGCGCAGCTCGGAATCGAAGTCATCCTCGATGATGAGCACATCGTTGCTGCGTGCCCACTCGACGAGTTCCGCGCGCCGGGCCGCCGGCAGCGAACCACCATAAGGGTGCTGGTGGGATGGCGTGACGATGAGAACGTCGAGATCAACGGTGGGGACGGTGACGCCGTGGGTGTCGGTGGGGACGTCGACAAGCGTGTGGCCCAAAGCTTGGGGAACGCGGCGCAGGCTGGGGTAGCCGGGGGACTCCACGCCCACGCGCAAGTGGCCGCCCAGCGCGCGCAGCAGCACCGAGAGGCCGTCGCGGGCGCCGGCGGTGATGACGACGTAGGCCGGGTCGACGGTGAGCCCGCGCATGTGGCGCAGGTGTGCGGCCACCTCGCGGGGAAGATCGCCGGAAGGATTCACCGCGGCCTTGCGCCACGCCGCCCTCCATTCGGGGGTGATGATTCCGGCCGTATCGGGTAAACCGGGGGTCAACTCCACGCGCGGTGGGGCAGAGCTGGGCCGCGGCGCGGGGTGAGGCTGTGGGGTGCGCCCATGGGGCAGGTGCGGGTTGATGACTGTGCCCGAGCCAACCGACGCGGTGAGGTAGCCCTCGGCGGTGAGCTGCTCGTAGGCGGTAACCACGCTGCCTCGGGAAATGCCCAGATCGCGCGCCAGTGAACGCGTCGACGGCACCTGCTCGCCGGGCAGCAAAATGCCCGCCGCGACTTGGGTGCGGAGGGCTTCGGCAATCTGCACCGGCAACGCGCGCCTATCAGATGGATCGAGGCGGAAAGACACGACCCCATCATAAGTGGTCTAATTCAACACTCTAAAAATGGCTCTTGTCTTGGACCAATTTTCTGGGCCACTATGTGAGCCATGACTGAACAGAAGATTGAACAGGGACGCGCCACCACGCGCGTCAAGCGTGGACTGGCTGACATGCTCAAGGGCGGCGTCATCATGGATGTAGTCACCCCGGAGCAGGCCCGAATTGCTGAGGACGCAGGTGCGTCCGCCGTCATGGCGCTCGAGCGCGTGCCGGCCGATATCCGCGCCCAGGGCGGCGTGGCCCGCATGTCTGACCCGGACCTCATTGAGGGCATCGTCAACGCTGTGGACATTCCGGTGATGGCGAAGGCCCGCATCGGCCACTTCGTGGAGGCGCAGATTCTCGGCGAGCTGGGCGTAGATTTCATCGACGAGTCCGAGGTGCTCAGCCCGGCCGACTACGTCAACCACATCAACAAGTGGGACTTCGACGTGCCGTTCGTGTGCGGCGCGACGAACCTGGGCGAGGCCCTGCGTCGCATCACCGAGGGTGCGGCCATGATCCGCTCCAAGGGTGAGGCCGGCACTGGCGACGTCTCCGAGGCCGTCAAGCACCTGCGCACCATCAAGGGTGAAATCGCGCGCCTCCAGAACCTGGATCGCGATGAGCTCTACGTCGCAGCCAAGGAGTTGCAGGCGCCGTATGACCTGGTTGCTGAGGTTGCGGAGACCGGCAAGCTGCCGGTCGTGCTGTTCGTCGCTGGTGGCGTGGCCACGCCTGCCGACGCCGCCCTCGTCCGCCAGATGGGCGCCGAAGGCGTCTTCGTTGGCTCCGGAATCTTCAAGTCCGGCGAGCCTGCGAAGCGCGCGGAGGCCATCGTTAAGGCGGCCACCCTCTACGACCAGCCGGCCGAGCTGGCCAAGATCAGCCGCGGCCTGGGTGAGGCCATGGTGGGCATCAACGTCAACGATATCCCCGCCCCGCACCGCCTGGCTGAGCGCGGTTGGTAAACGCGGTGCGACCACTCGTCGGCGTGCTCGCGCTGCAGGGCGGGGTGGAGGAACACCTCGCCGTGTTGGAGAGCCTCGGCGCTGAAACGCGCCGGGTGCGCCTGCCGCAGGATCTCGACGGGCTGGACGGAATCATTCTGCCCGGCGGAGAGTCGAGCACCATCGATAAGCTGGCGCGCTCCTTCGGCGTTGCGGAGCCGCTGCGCCGCGCCGTCGAGGGAGGGCTGCCGGTCCTGGCCACCTGCGCGGGGCTCATCTACAGCGCTCGCGAGCTGGAGAACCCCGCGCCGGGCCAGCAGACACTGGGGCTTATCGACGTCACCGTGCGCCGCAACGCCTTCGGCAACCAACGCTTCTCCGAGGAGCGCATCGTTCCCGTCGCGCTGCAAGGTCAGCGACCCGATGCAGAGACCTCAGAGGTTGGGGCGCGGCGCCGGGACGCCGAGGCTCATGACGACGCCGAGGCTCATGACACAGGGGCCCGAAGCATCACGCTCGACATTGAGGCGAGCTTCATTCGCGCGCCCATCGTTACCCGCGTGGGCGAAGGTGTCGAGGTCATTGCCACCGTGCCTGCCCCTGCACCCGACAGCGTAGCCAGTGGTGCGGCTGGCGAAGATAGCGCGGCGTGCAAAGATAGCGCCGAATATGACGGGAAGCTAACTCATCCCGCCGCGGGGCACGAAGCAATTGTGGGCGTGCGCCAGGGCCGGGTCACAGCGCTGAGCTTCCATCCGGAAGAAAACGGTGACTCGCGCCTCCACGCCGCGTGGCTCGCTTCTTTTGCTAAATAACTATCGCCCGATAGTGCTCTGGGATACATTGAGATGTGCTAGCTGAACACATCACTCCCAGAAAGGCTCCTCGCCGTGAGCACACCTGCCCCAGAACAAGTCCGCGAAGACATCCGTTTCCTCGGCCGGGTGCTCGGCCGGGTCATCGCGCAGCAGGAAGGCGAGGACGTTTTTGAGCTCGTCGAATCCACCCGCCGCATGGCCTTCGACATCGCCCACGGCGATGCCAAGCCGGAAGACCTCGTCGCTATCTTCCGCGACCTCGACATCACCAAAGTCAACCTCGTGGCGCGAGCGTTCAGCTATTTCGCGCTCATCGCGAATCTAGCGGAGGACTTGGATGACGAGTCCGTCGAGGCGCCGGTTTCCCTGCGCAAGACATTCGCCAAGCTCAAAGAAGAAGGCGTCGCGCCCGCCGACGCCGCCTCCGTCATCCGAGGCGCTCACGTCGCCCCCGTTCTCACCGCGCACCCCACCGAAACCCGCCGCCGTACCGTCTTCGACACCCAGACCCGCATCAAGACTCTCCTCAAGGAAGCTCACCGCGGCGGCGACATGGCGGCGATCGAGAAGGAAATGTACCTGCGCATGACTCTGTTGTGGCAGACCGCGCTGATTCGTATCGCCCGCCCCACCCTCGAAGACGAGATTGACGTCGGCCTGCGCTACTACAAGCTTTCGCTGCTCGACCAGGTTCCCGCCCTCAACCGCGCCATTCGCCACGCCATGCGTGAGACCTTTGGCCAGCAGCTTCCCGATTCCCCCGTCGTCCGCCCCGGCTCCTGGATTGGCGGCGACCATGACGGCAACCCCTTTGTTAACGAGCACACCCTGACCTACGCCACCCGCAAGGCCGCAGCGACGGTGCTGCAGTACTACGCCGACGAGCTCGGCGAGTTGGAGCGCGAGCTCTCCCTGTCGGATCGATATTCCTCCAGTTCCAAGGAACTGGGCGCGCTTGCCGACGCCGCCCACAACGACGAAAAATCCCGCGTCGACGAGCCCTACCGCCGGGCCATCTTCGGCATCCGGAAGAAGGTGCTGGCGAGGTTGGAGGGGGAGGCGTCGCCAAGCGCGTATGCGTCTCCGGAGGAACTCAAGCGGGACCTGGACGTGATCGACCGTTCGCTGCGCCAGTTCAACGATGACATCATCGCCGATGACCGCCTTGCCCGATTGCGCTCGGCGGTGACGACGTTCGGGTTCCACCTTTCGACGCTGGATATGCGCCAGAACTCCGAGTCCTTTGAGAACGTTCTCACCGAGATTTTCGCCGCGGCCACCATCACCCCGGACTACAGCGCGCTGGGGGAGGAGGAGAAGGTCACCCTGCTCGTGCGCGAGCTGCAGACCAACCGTCCGCTGCTCTTCCCCGGCTCCGAGCGGGAGTTCAGCGAGGATACCTCGAAGGAGCTGGGGATTTTCCGTGCGGCGGCGCGCGCCGTGCAGGACTTTGGGCCGAAGTCGGTGTCGCACTGCATTATCTCCATGACCGGCACCGTCTCCGATATCTTGGAGCCGATGGTGCTGCTCAAGGAGGTGGGACTGAGCGAGGTCGATGTGGTGCCGCTGTTTGAGACCATCGAGGACTTGAAGGCCGGCGCCGGCATTCTGGAGAAGCTGTGGCAGGTGCCCGTGTACCGTGAGCATCTGCGCTCGCGCGGGGATATCCAAGAAGTCATGTTGGGGTACTCGGATTCCAACAAGGATGGCGGCTACCTGCAGGCAAACTGGGCGCTGTACGACGCCGAACTGGCCCTGGTTGAGTTGTGTTCGCGTCATGGCGTAGAGCTGCGCTTGGCACATGGCCGCGGTGGCGCGGTGGGCCGCGGCGGTGGTCCGACCTATGACGCGATTTTGGCGCAGCCGAAGGGTGCGGTGTCGGGTTCGGTGCGCATTACCGAGCAGGGTGAGGTGATTTCTGCGAAGTATGGAGCTCCGGAGACCGCGCGCCGCCACTTGGAGGCGTTTGTTTCCGGAGCGCTGGAGGCATCGTTGTTGGATACCGAGCCCATTACGGATCCGGAGCGCGCCTACGAGATCATGCGCGAGCTGGCGGCGTTGAGTGGCGTGGCCTACCGCCAGCTTGTCGACGACCCCGGGTTCATCACCTACTTCACCCAGTCCACCCCGCTGCACGAGATTGGTGATCTCAACCTGGGTTCGCGCCCGACCTCGCGTAAGCAGACCACCGCGATTACGGATTTGCGAGCGATTCCCTGGGTGCTGTCGTGGTCGCAGTCCCGCACCAACATCCCGGGCTGGTTCGGCGTGGGCAGTGCGGTGACGGCGTGGGTGAAGCAAGCCTCCGGAGGATCGACAGCTGTCAACGGCGCAGTAAACACCGACGGAATAAACACTGCCCCAGCAGACGAAGAGAAGCGCTGGGAAGAGCTGCGCGAGCTGTACCGCACGTGGCCCTTCTTCCGTTCTGTGTTCGCGAACATGGCGCAGGTCATGGCTAAGGCGGAGATGCAGCTGGCGCGCCTGTATGCCAACTTGGTCGACGACAAAGAAATCGCGGACCGTATCTTCGGCCTGATTTCCGAGGAGTTTGAGCGCACCCGCGAGGTCTACCTTAAGGTCACCGGCAACGCGGAGTTGGTTAGTGAGAACCAACGCCAGGCGCGGTCGCTCAAGCGTCGCTACCCGTACCTGCTTCCGCTTAACGCCATCCAGTTAGAGTTGCTGCGTCGCTACCGTAAGGGCGACGACCAATTCCTGGTGTCCAAGACCATCCAGGTCACGATGAACGGGTTAGCCACCGCGCTGCGCAACGCCGGCTAATCCGCCCGCCCGTCAACCCCCACGTCCGTTCAACCCGCACGGCCCACATTCCTGCGGGACAGGCTTGAGCGCATGACCAGTTCCGTGAGTTAAGCCGGCACGCCGAATGCCCCGCGAGGAAGTGATTTCCTGCGGGGTACGACCAAACAGTGCTGGAAGAGTGCCCTGGCGGAGCGGGGCACACTGGTGCGCAAGATGACCTTGAGGTTTGTTGAAGCGTTAGTTGAAGGCGCTGGTGAAGACCGGCGCGGCGTCGTATGGCGGGATCCATGCCACCCGCCCGCCGATGCGATCCATGTGGCCGCGTGAGGGCGGGGCATCGGGGTCATCGTCGTTGACGCCATTATGGTAGGGGCACAGTGGCACCAGGTTGAGGATGTTGGTGGGCCCGCCGCGGGCCCAGGCCTTGATGTGGTGGATCTGGCACTTCTCAAAGGGAACCTTGCAGCCTTCCCAGGCGCAGCAAGGATTCTCTGCTGCCAAGGCGAGGCGCTGCTTGGCGGTGGCGAAGCGCTGGAAGCGGAACACATCGAGCGGGCCATGCTCGCGGCTGACCGCCACGATGACTCCCTTGTCTAGCAAAGCGCGCTCCACCAGCTGCGAGCCGGTCATGGTCGCGCCACTGGTGGTGCGGACGATGAACTCTTCGCCGTCCTTGTCGGTATTGCCCTTGAGCAGCTCGGCGTAGTCATCAAGCTGCAGGACCGCCATGGTGGCAACCTCAGTCTTGACACCGCCACCGTCTAGATTCTCCAGGAAGCTTTCACCGGGGCGTTCCTGGTCGATACCCTCAAATACGCCCGTCAGCTGGAGCGAGTCCGCCGTCACGGTGAGCGTGGCAAGGCCGTTGCCATGCTGGGTGAGCTTGGCGCGCTCGGCATACGTGCGGGGTTTGCGCATTTGACGCAGGCGCTTGCGCGCTACCTTTTCCACCAGCTCCGCGCTGGTCTGGCACAGCTCCACGCGCAAATCCCAGGCCTTGTTATGGTCCCGGACTTTGGCCACGAAGTGCTCGATGAGCTGCAAGGTCACCAGCCCGTGCCCGCGCTGGCGCGCGGCTGCAACCGCCGTGCGCTGTTTCTTCGAAGAAGAGGTGTGCCCGAAGTAGGTGTGGTGGAGGGAGAGGAACACGGTGGCGTCGGCAGGCGTGGCGCCGAGGGCCACCAAATCAGATTCAGACAGGCCCGCGCACTCGGCCACCAGGTCAATGGCGCGGCCGAGGGCGGCGAAGAACGTCTGTAATCTCATACCCCGCAGCCTAAAAGCACTCCCCCCCACCTCCAAGCCCCGAACTAGCCATCCGATGAAATCTGTGGATAACTAGTCGGCACTAGGCGCCGGCGAGGCCGCGGCGCTTAAGCAGCGGCGCGACGTCCTTGTCGCGGCCGCGGAACTCGCGGTAGGCCTCCGTGAAGTCGCGAGACGCGCCCTTGGACAGGATGACATCGCGGAACTTCTGACCGGCCTCGCGCAGGTCGGTTTGCTCTTTGAACCACTCGAAACCATCGGCGTCGAGCGCTTCGGCCCACAGGTAGGAGTAGTAGCCCGCCGAGTAGCCGCCGGCGAAGATGTGGTTGAAGTAGGTCGAGCGGTAGCGAGGCGCGATGAGCTCGTTATCCAGCCCGGCCGCGCGCAGGGCTTCGGCCTCAAATTCGGCGACGGCCTCCGGGGTAGCCTCCAACTTGGCGGCCTCGGCAGCACTTAGGGAATGCCACGCGAGGTCGATGATCGACGCTCCCAGATACTCCGAGGTAGCGAAACCCTGGCCGAACTCGGAGGCGGCGGAGATAGCGTCGAGAAGCTCGTCCGGAATAGGTTCGCCCGTCTCGACGTGGCGGGCGTACTCCTTGACCAAGTTCTTATCGAGCGCCCAGTTCTCGTTGATCTGCGAGGGGAACTCCACCCAGTCGCGCGGGACGTTGGTGCCGGCGAAGGTGGGGTAGCGGACGTCGGAAAGCAGGCCGTGCAGGGCGTGGCCGAATTCGTGGAAGACGGTGCGGACCTCGTCCATGCTCAGCAGCGGCTGGGAGCCGTCGGCGGGCTTGGTGATGCCCATAACGTTGACGATGACCGGCTTCCGCTCCAGCAGCCTAGACTGCCCCACGAACTCGCTCATCCATGCGCCGCCGCGCTTGGTGGGGCGCCCGAAGTAGTCGGTGAGCAGAAGGCCGATTCCTTTATCCTCGTGCGAGTCGATATCTACGTGCGGGTCCTTATTCACGTGATTGACGTCTCCGTCAATCCCCTCCCACACGCGAACCCCCTCCGCGTAGCCCTCGAGGTCATCGCGGGGGATAACGGTGATGCCGTAGAGGCGCTCGGCGGCGGCGAAGACGCCCTTCTCCAGGACCTGGTCCAGCGGGAAGTACTTGCGCAGCTCCTCCTCATCGAGAGAGAAGTCGCGGGCGCGGACCTTGGATTCCCAATAAGGCCAGTCCGCGGCGCTGAAACCCTGGCCGTTGAGCGTTGCTTCCTCCGTGAGGAGCTTCTGCTCGCCTTCGGCGTTGGCCGCGGCGGCGGGGGCGAGGTCGAAGAGCATGGTGCGGGCGGCGTCGGCAGTCGCGGCGGTTTCTTCGGCGATGACGTAGTCGGCATGCGTGGCAAAGCCCAGCAGCTCGGCTCGCTCGGCGCGCAGCTGCACGGCCTCGATGAGCCCCGGGATGTTGTTCTCGGAGCCCCTGCTTGTCGACGCCCCATACAGCCTCCCCCTCGCATCCTCCCGCGCCAGACGGCTCAGCTCGGACTGCACGGTCGGCAACTCCAGCGGGATGACGAAGCCCTCGCGGCCTAGTGCTTCGGCATCGGCCTTGGCGGAGGCGATGCGTTCGGCGGGCAGGCCCTCGAGTTCTTCCTCGGTGAAGGAGACCGCGCGCTCGCGGGTAGACGCCATGAGGTTGCGGCCAAATTCTTCAGAGAGCGCGGAGAGGCGCTGGTTGATCTCGGACAGGCGGGCCTTGCCGGCCGCGTCGAGGTCGGCACCCTTGCGGGCAAAGGTGCGCAGGAGGTGGTCGTGGAGGCGCTGGCCTTCTGCGTCATCGGCAGGCGGCGTGGCTTCCTTGATGCGCGCGTAGAGCACCTCGTTCTGATACATCGCGTCATAGTGCGCGGACAAGCGCGGGTAGATGTCGGCGGCGATCTCCTCCATCTCCTCGGTGACGTCGGTGCCGGAGAGGTTGCCAAAGACCGCCATGACGCGGTCGAGGTCCTGCCCGGAGCGCTCGAGCGCCTCCACGGTGTTTTCCCACGTGGGCGCGGCGGGGGTGTCGGTGATGGAGGCGATCTCGGCGTCGTGAAGCGAGAGTGCCTCGTCGAAGGCGGGGCGGTAGTGCTCGACCTTGATCTCCGCAAACGGTGGGAGCTGGTAGGGCAGCGTGGAAGGTGTCAGTAGTGGGTTAGTCATAAGAAACTACCGTACCTAATAAGCTCCGCCCTATGTGATGGCTTTCACTAAATTATCCGACCGGGATTGGCGTGCGTTCCCTGCGCGGGGCGGTGGCACGGTTCACAAGGATGACATCGAGAACCAAGAACGCCGCCAAGGTGATTCCTAAGAGCGGCAGGAAGACGCCGACGGTGGCCGCGAAAAGCGCGCCCAGTCCTGTGGTGGCCCAAGAGAAATGAGTGGTGGGGAGGAAGCGAGGGCGGCGTTTCCACCACATGTAGTAGCCCAGCACCACCAGCGCGGCGGTGGCGAGGCCCAGTGCGAGCAGCGCAATCTGCAGTGGAAGGCCGAACATGATGCCCATGTGCAGGTAGATGCCCCAACTGCTGAGCTTGCTAAACAGCGGCAGGCTGGAGAAAGGCTGGCGGTCGATGACCTCTCCGGTAGCGCCGTCGACGGAGACCGCGTCGGAGGTGGTGCGCCATTCCACCCACCGTTCGCTGACCTGCCAGGCGGAGTGGGCGTCCTCCGGCGGGTAGAGGCGCAGCGGTCCGGTCAGACCCTCGGCGCGGCCGGTGGCGAGGACGCGCTCGGCGTCGGCAGCCACGCTCGCGCTTGACGACGCCCCTCCAACCCCATGACCTTCATGTCCTTCATGGCCAGTGTGCTCATGTGTTTCGGCGGTGGTACCGGGGAGGGCAGTCTCGATCGGGGTGGCCTTCCAGTCCATGCGCTCGACGAGGGAATCGACGTTGTCGCCGGCCAGTCCCGACCACGTGATACCGGTGGCAGAGAGGCCAAGCAGGCCGATGAAGATCCAGGCGCCAACAGTGGAATGCAGGCGGGTGGCCTTCCAGCGGGCAGAGCGCTTGGGCTGCTGCTGCGCTGCGTTCGCGGTTGCCTTGTTCTTCGGGCGGCGGCGAATCCACCACATATAAAGACCGCCGCAGGCCATGACCCACAGCCAGGAGGCGGCTAGCTCCGAGTAGAGTTCGCCGACCTTGCCCAGGTGGAAGCTTTCGTGCAGGGAGGAAATCCAGCGGCGCAGCGGCATCTCACCTAGGCCGGAGTAGGTGGGGTAGTCCCCGATGACCTCGGCGTTGGCGGGGTCGATGAAGACGGTGCGCTGCAGGCTTTCGTCGATGCTGTCATCGGAGACCAGCACGCGCGTCGAATCCGTGGGGCTGGTTGCCGGCCAGACTTGGGACACGGGCATGTCGGGGTGCCCCTGCTGTGCGGCCTGGATTTGTTCTTCCAAGCTTACGGGGTGCTCGACCGCCGGAACGGTCATGACGTCGCGGTACACCACCTTCTCCAGGGTGGGCGCCATGGCATAGAGACAGCCAGTCAATGCCGCAACGAGGATGAAGGGGCCGACGAACATGCCGCCATAAAAGTGGATGCGTTGAATGAAGGATCGCAGAGCCGTCCGACTCATATGTAGTGCTCTTTTCAGTGTGTACAGGTAGGGCCCGTAGTGGGTGCCTGAGGGTGAATGCTTTCGGGCACTCAAGACGGGCGATGGACAGGCGCTGATATCAACTGCACTACTAGTCGGAGGCGGTGGTTGCTTGGTTCCCGTGGATTGAAAAACTCTCTCTTTTGCTGTGCGGTGTAGCTTTTACAACCTTTGATGAGGTTAGGGGTTTGCATAAGCCGTTGTCGGACTTCAATTGATGGTCGGCTACAGAGATCTGCCAATAGGGATAGCGAGGCTAATCTCATATTGATAGCCTGAGCACATGAGCATTATGAAGATCTGCCCCCCCCTGCACGACAACATAAGACTACCGCGGTAGTCATTGCTGGCGTAATGCTGGCAGGCTTTGTGAAGATTCCAACTGCGCATGCGCAAAACTACAACAATCCGTTTCCCACTGAACCCTCCGACTCTTACATCCAAGACTGTGCGAACAATCCGGCTACGTGCAAATTGCCAGAAGGAGTGGCAACTGGTGCATCTCCCGAGAAGCAGGAGGCATGGAACAGATGCTTAGTGGCGATGACCGTTGCTGGTGTTCCTGCGGGCCGGGCGGTGCAAGGAATGCTTAAGGCAATTGCGACCGGAGTTGTAGCGGGTGGCCTAAACGGTTACGCCAGTTGCGACTGGGATGCAATTCTCGCTAAGTAGAGGTGTTGAGAGCATGAAATCATTTTTGGCTGGTTGGATTTTGTCGATAGGCGCGGTACTTATGGTGGGGTATTCCTCTGCTGACTTGATGTGGGTAGTCCGGACGGCCCTACTTACGACGATTCTCTGGGTATCAGCCTATTTCATTTCTAAGAAGCGCCAGATTCAAAAAGTGGATGGCATCGACCGTAGCTGATGCTCCCATGGTTGTACGGGACGCTAGTCACCTGATTTTAGGCAGCGGAGAAATTGCCCAATGGCATCGGAGGAGGAGGGGGTGTTACACCGCCGGTAGAGCGTGAGGTGGGACCATGTCTCGCGTCACGCAGCGGCATCGAAGGTGACCTCATGGTTGAGTACATCCTCGTAGGAAAACGACGGCGCCGCGCGCTCCACTACTGAGAGGATACGCGCGGCGGTCGGAAACATGATGCTACGAAGAATTACTTCTTCAGGCCATCAATGATCTCGTTGAAGGCAGCGACCGGGCGCATGGTCTGGTTGAGCTTCTCCTCGTTCGGGGCGTAGTAGCCGCCGAGGTCGACGGGGGAGCCCTGGACGTCGAGAAGCGCCTGCTCAATCTCGCCTGCCTTGGCCTCGAGGGCCTCAGCAACCGGCTTGAAGGCCTCGGCCAGCTCGGCGTCGTCAGTCTGCGCAGCCAGCTCCTTGGCCCAGTTGAGGGTCAGGAAGAAGTGGGAGCCGCGGTTGTCGTTCTCGCCCACCTTGCGGGACGGGGACTTGCCCTCATCCAGCAGGGTCTCGGTGGCCTTGTCCAGTGCAGCGGCCAGCACGCCAGCCTTGGCGTTGCCGTTGGTGTTGTGCTCGTGGCGGAAGGACTCAGCCAGGGCCAGGAACTCACCGAGGGAATCCCAGCGCAGGTGGTTCTCCTCCTGGACCTGCTGGACGTGCTTCGGAGCGGAGCCGCCGGCACCGGTCTCGAACAGGCCGCCGCCAGCCATGAGCGGAACCACGGACAGCATCTTGGCGGAGGTGCCGAGCTCGAGGATGGGGAAGAGGTCGGTGTTGTAGTCACGCAGGACGTTACCGGTCACGGAGATGGTGTCCTCGCCCTTGCGGATGCGCTCGACGGAGATCTTGGTCGCGGTGACCGGATCCTCGATGGAGATGTCGAGGCCCTCGGTGTCGTGATCCTGCAGGTACTTCTTGACCAGCTCGATGAGGTTGGCGTCGTGGCCGCGCTCCGGGTCGAGCCAGAAGATAGCCTTCATGCCGGACAGGCGAGCACGGTTGACAGCCAGCTTGACCCAGTCCTGGATCGGGGCGTCCTTGGTCTGGCAGGCGCGCCAGATGTCGCCGGCCTCGACGTCGTGGGAGATGAGGGCCTCGCCCTTGGAGTTGCGGACCTCGACGGTGCCCGCAGCCGGGACCTTGAAGGTCTTGTTGTGGGAGCCGTACTCCTCAGCCTTCTGTGCCATGAGGCCGACGTTCGGGACGGTACCCATGGTGGTCGGGTCGTAAGCGCCGTTAGCCTTGCAGTCCTCGATCACGGCCTGGTAGACACCGGCGTAGGAGGAATCCGGGATGACGGCGAGGGTGTCCTGCTCCTCGTCGTTCTTGTTCCACATGTGGCCGGAGGTGCGGATCATGGCCGGCATGGAGGCGTCGATAATGACGTCGGACGGAACGTGCAGGTTGGTAATGCCCTTGTGGGAGTTGACCATGGCGAGGTCCGGACCCGCGGCCAGCGCGGCGTCGAAAGCGGCCTTGATCTCAGCGCCGTTCTCCAGCTTGTCCAGGCCCTCGTAGATAGCGCCCAGGCCGTTCTCGCCGTTGAGGCCAGCGGCCTCGAGCTCCTCGCCGTACTTCTCAAAGACGTCAGCGAAGAAAGCACGGACGACGTGGCCGAAGATGATCGGGTCAGAAACCTTCATCATGGTGGCCTTGAGGTGAGCGGAGAAGAGCACGCCCTCTTCCTTGGCGCGGGCAACCTGTGCCTTGAGGAACTCGTCGAGTGCCTTGGCGGACATGAAGGTGCCGTCGATGACCTCACCCTTGAGGACCGGCAGCTTCTCCAGCAGGGTCTGCTCGCCCTCGGCGGTCTTCAGAACGATGGAGAGGGTGTCCTCCTCCGGCATGATGACGGACTTCTCGTTGTGGCGGAAGTCGTTAGCGTCCATGGTGGCCACGTTGGTCTTGGAATCAGCGGACCACGCACCCATCTTGTGCGGGTTCTTCTTAGCGAAGTTCTTGACCGCAATCGGAGCACGGCGGTCGGAGTTGCCCTCACGCAGAACCGGGTTCACGGCGGAGCCCTTGACGGCGTCGTACTTCTCCTGAGCCTCTTCGTACTCCGGAAGGTCGTAGCCGTCTGCCTGCAGCTCAGCGATGGCCTTCTTCAGCTGCACCAGGGAAGCGGAGATGTTCGGCAGCTTAATGATGTTAGCTTCCGGGGTCTTGGCCAGCTCGCCGAGCTCAGCCAGGGCATCGGAGACCTTCTTGTCACCAAGGCGCTCCGGGAACTGGGCCAGGATGCGGCCGGCCAGGGAAATGTCGCGGGTTTCCACCTCGATGCCTGCGGTGGACGCGAAGGCCTCCACGACGGGCTTGAAGGAGTAGGTCGCCAGCAACGGCGCCTCGTCGGTACGGGTCCAGATAATCTTTGCCATGGTTCTCCTAAAGAAGTTGAAAACTGTTCAACCTCACAGGATACCTGTCTTATTTTCTCGCGGTGCCGGTCCCCCTGTGACTCGCACCACCAGCGGGGGAAGTCTGTGTACTTGGCACAACCTTTCCGGCTGGACTTACGAGCTCGGCAGGGAAAGTACTAAGGTCTGCCCACGTGAAACCGATGAATACCCGTATCCAACGCCGCCCCGTCCCACGCCAGACGGAAATCTCCGCGACGCGCCGCACCATCGTCATGATTGCCATGGCGCTGGGTGCTTTCGCCATCGGTACCACGGAGTTCACCTCCATGGGCCTGCTGCCGCTCATCGCGGATGATTTCGGCATTACGGAAGACACGGCGTCGGTAGTCATCTCCGTCTACGCACTCGGTGTCGTCGTGGGCGCCCCAGTCATCGCCGCACTTACAGGCAAGCTCCCACGCCGCCGCCTCATCATCCTGCTCATCGCCTTCTTGCTCGTGGGTAACCTGCTGACAGCCCTGGCCCCGAACTACGGCGTCCTGCTGGTGGCGCGCTTCATCGCGGGTCTGCCGCATGGCGCATACTTTTCCGTAGCTAATCTGGCTGCGGCATCGATGGCGCCACCGGGCAAGCAAGGGTTTGCCATGTCGATGGTGGGCATGGGTCTGTCCATCGCCACCGTGATCGGCGTGCCCGCGGCCCAGGCCCTAGGCCAAGGATTGGGCTGGCATGCGGCGTACTTTTTGGTCGTGGCCATTGCGGGGCTCACGATGGTCCTGCTCTTTTTCCTCTTCCCGCACATGACGCGCATGCCGGAAACGGATATGTTTACTGAGCTCGGCGCGCTGAAAAACAGCCAGGTTCTGCTCACCGTATTCCTCGGCACCGTCGGCTTCGGTGGCATGTTCGCCGTCTACACCTACATCACGTGGACCATGACGGAGGTCGCCGGCATGGACCCGAGCCACACGTGGATTGTGCTCATGGCCTATGGCATCGGTATGACTGTTGGCAATGTCGCCGGTGGTGCGCTGGCGGACCGAAACCTGGAATTCGGCATCATCTTTGCTCTCATCTGCATGGTCGGTGTGTCCGTGGCCTTCTACTTCCTGGCTCACAACGCATGGGCGGGCACGATTGCCTTTGGTGTCTTGGCCTTCTTCGGCTCCATTCTCGTGCCTTCCTTGCAGCTGCGCCTGGTCAACGTGGCGGGGGATGCGCAGAGCCTCGCGGCGGCCTTGAACCAGTCGGCCCTTAATATCGCCAATGCGGCGGGCGCGGCCATCGGCGGCGCAGTCGTGGGCGCGGGCTACTCCTATAATTCCACCGCGCTGGCAGGTGCAGGCCTGGCGGTGGCCGGCTGCATCACCTGGGTCGTCACCATGTGGGACAAGCGCCGCCGGGGCCCTTCCGTGAAGATTATTGAACAGAGTTAGACTGACCGGCATGAGTTTCACCATCGCCTCCGTCAACGTCAACGGCATCCGCGCGGCCTGCAAACAGCGCAATGAGAACAACCCGGGGATGAACGCGTGGTTGGATACCACGCCGGCCGATGTCGTCCTCATGCAGGAGGTGCGCGCCAATCCCGAGCAGACCCAGAAGGCCCTGGCCCCGGCTCTGGAGGCCGGATGGAACCTGGTGCAGGCCGAATCCGCCGCCAAGGGCCGCGCGGGCGTGGGCATCTTATCGAAGCATGCGCTTGGCGACGTCTCCGTGGGCTTCGGCTCCTTCGCCGAATCCGGCCGCTTCATTGCCGCCACCGTGGAAGGCGTGCGCGTGGCCTCTTTGTATCTGCCCTCCGGCGACGTGGATTCGCCGAAGCAGGATGAGAAGTACCTCTTCTTGGATGAATTCTCTGAAGTTTTAGATGAGATGGCTGCGTCCTACCCGGAGGCCGTTATCGGCGGCGACTGGAATATTTGCCACCGCGCCCAGGACTTGAAGAACAACAAGCCCAACGAGAAGAAGTCCGGCCACCTGCCGGAGGAGCGCGCTTTCATGGATCGCGTCTTTGGCTCCTTCCCGGATGCGCAGCCGCAGGAGAAGAAGGGGCTCGGGGATTGGCTCGGCGTGGTGGATTATGAGACCAAGACCGCCTGGGAGGCGGCCGCGGACCCGCAGTGGTTTGACGTCGCCAGGCGCCTGCACCCGGAGGCTGAGGGGCCCTATACCTGGTGGACCTACCGCGGCCAGGCTTTCAATAACGACGCTGGGTGGCGCATCGATTATCAAGCGGCCACGAAGTCTATGCTGGAGCGCGCGCAGCGCACGTGGGTGGAGAAGGCGCCGACGGTGGAGGAGCGCTGGTCCGATCACTCTCCTCTTCTGGTGGAGTACAAGTAGCCGAATCCAAGTAGTGGTACGATAATCCCGTCTTAACGTCCTTTTCTATTTCGCAGGAGATGCTCATGACCCGCGCAATCATCTACTTTGTCCTCGGCGCTATTCTGCTTGCCCTGGGTATCTGGTGGTGGACCATCGTCGGACCGTCCTTTGCCTTCCTTGGCCCGATCGTCCTCCAGGGTGTTGGCGGCGCGTTCATGGTGGCCGGTTTCGCCGTCATGATGGACGTTATTAGCCCGACCTCCCGCAAGATTTAACCGACGCAGCGCCGCCCCAGCGGAGGCGGCAGAGTAGAGTAGTCAACCATGACTGACTCCACTTCTGCATCGACCTCCGCTTCTCGAGTCCTCTCTGGTATTCAGCCCACGGCGGACTCCTACCACCTCGGTAACTACCTCGGTGCGCTCAAGCAGTGGATTGACCTGCAAGACTCGCACGAGGCCTTTTACTTCATCCCGGACCTGCACGCCATCACGGTGGAGCAGAACCCGGAGGAGCTGCGCCACCGCACCGTGGCGGGCGCCGCGCAGCTCATCGCATTGGGCATCGATCCGGCGAAATCGACCCTCTTCGTACAATCCCACGTCCCCGCGCACGCGGAGCTGACGTGGGTTTTGCAGTGCCTGACCGGCTTCGGTGAGGCCTCCCGCATGACCCAGTTCAAGGACAAGTCCCTCAAGCAAGGCCAGGACCGCACGTCCGTGGGACTGTTTACCTACCCCGTCCTGATGGCCGCGGACATCCTCCTGTATTCCCCGCACTATGTGCCGGTGGGGGAGGACCAGCGCCAGCACCTCGAGCTCACTCGCAACCTGGCGGAGCGCTTCAACAACAAATACGGCGAGGTCTTCCGCGTGCCAGAGGCCTTCATTCCGGAGGGCTCAGCCAAGATTTATGACCTGCAGGAGCCGACGTCCAAGATGTCGAAGTCGGGCGCTAACCCGAAGGGCATCGTGAACCTGCTCGATGCTCCTAAGACCTCCGCTAAGCGCATTAAGTCCGCGGTGACCGATGACCTCGGCGTGGTGGCCTTCGACCGCGAGAAGCAGCCCGGCGTGTCCAACCTGCTGGCTATCCAGTCTGCGCTGACCGGTGAGAGCATCCCGAACCTCGTGGACAAGTACGCGGGCCAGGGCTATGGCCACCTGAAGGTGGACACAGCAGAAGCGCTGGAGGCCTTCACCACTCCGCTGAAGGCACGCTACGACGAGCTCATGGAAGACCGCGGCGAGCTCGAGCGCATCTTGGCCCAGGGTGCCGAGCGCGCCACGGAAATCGCCTCCCCGCTCGTGGACAAGGTCTACGAGGCGGTGGGCTTCCTCCCCGCGCGCCGCGGCTGAGTTGGTTAGCATGATGAAGACTGTGTAGAGGACTCTGTAACTTATTTCTGTAATTCATAAAAAGGGGAAAGCCTGTGGCGCCAACGACTCAACCCGATGAGAAGAAGACCGATGACTACGGCATCGAGCGTGCTAATGCCGATGAGCCGGGCGCGGTAGATAAAGTCCGCGAGAAGTCCGGTTTTATCGACCACATCATGAAGATGCTGGACCGCTACGGCAGCCAGGGCGGAAACCAGTTCGCGGCCGGCATTACGTATTTCTCGGTTCTGGCTATCTTCCCCATCTTCATGCTCACGGTGGCAGCCATCGCCACCGTGTTGGCCAATCGCCCCGATCTCATGCAGCAACTGGAGGAGCAGATCGCGAACTCCGTGTCTGGCGATCTGGGGGATTCGATTACGCAGATTCTGCATACCGCGATTGAACAGCGTGGCGCGATGTACGGCATCGGTGGCCTGACTACCCTGTGGTCCGGGCTGGGCTGGATGAACAACCTGCGCATTGGTATTTCGGCGATGTGGATGCAGGATCCGACTGACGCCCCGGGCAACTTTGTGACCAAGAAGCTCAGCGACCTGCTGGGCCTTATTGGCCTGCTCGTGGCCATGGTTATCGCCTTCGGTGTGACGGCGGCGGGTTCCTCGGGCCTGACCCAGAAGATCTTCGAGTGGGTTGGCATCGAGTCCTTCCCCGGCATGGGCGCAGTGCTGGTTGTTGCCGGCATCGTGATCGGTCTTATCGCCAACTTCCTCGTCTTCTGGTGGATGGTGGCCTTCCTGCCGCGCACCAAGGTGCCCACCAAGTCGGGACTGATGGGCGCGGCCATTGGTGCGGTGCTCTTTGAGGTAATCAAGCAGCTGTCCACCGTCATCATGTCCTCCGCGGCGGGCAACCCGGCAGGCGCCGTGTTCGGCCCCGTCATTGTTCTCATGGTGGTCATGTACTTGGTCTGGCGCGTCGTGCTGTACGTCTCCGCATGGACGGCCACCACTGAAGAGTCCCTCGAGCTGCTGGTACCGCCCGTCCCAGACCAGGCTGTCATCCGCGTCCGCAACGAGATCCGCCAGGGCCCGAACCCGGGCGTGACCCTGGGCGCCGGTGCCGCCCTTGGTGCGGCCGCTGCGGGTGCGTGGGCCCTGCTGCGCCGAAAGTAGGCCGATGCTACCAGCGTCTTTTGCCCCGAACCTGTACGAGCACTTCAGACTCGATTCGCGCGCGACCTCACGAGAACTGGGCGTGCAGCTGGCGGCTGCCGACGCTCACCTCGAAGGCCTCGGCTACCTCCCCGAAGCCCCAGAGCGCGAGGAGCTTGCCGTTGCCTCCCGCATTCTGTGCGAGCCCGCTTCCCGCGCAAGCTATGACCAAAAGGTCGAGTCCGGCGCCCAGCTCACGTGGGCGCAGCTGGAGGATTACGCGACTACCGGCCGGTGGGGTGAGAGCGCGCACGCCCCAACGTCAACTCCGCCCCGCGATGATGCGCGGCGCGCCTCTCCCGGCAACCGCGTGCTCATGGCCATCATTGACTACTTCCTCGCGGCCCTCGTGGTGTCCTTCATCGTCGGCTTTGGCTTTACCAACCCGGATGATAATTCGGTGTGGATCGTCAGCATCTCCAGCATCTTCACGGTGGCCTATTACATTTGCTTCGAGGTCCTTGCTGGCGCAACACCCGCGAAGCTCATCGGCGGGTATACCGTGCGTGATGTCACGACGCACGAGAAGCTCACCTGGCAGCAGAGCATTAGGCGCAACTGGTGGCGCGTGGCCTCCCTCGTGCCGCTCATCGGGCCGCTGATCGCCTTTTTTGGTGCCCTCTACGTGGTGACCACGATTGGCTCGAAGAACAACCTACGCGGCCAGCACGACATCATGGCTAACGCCGAAGTAGTGAAAAAGTAGCAACTACTACCACGAGGAGCGCGACGAGCCCCGCCACCATCCAGCCAATCCAGCCCTGCGAGCCTTCGAAGGACGAAGACTCCGCAGCCGCCTCCGCGGTGGCGGGCGCAGCCGGGGTGGTGGGAGCCGGGCTCGTAACCGCAGACTCCGCGGGCTCTTCCTTTCCGGCTGCGAAGTCATCTAGGTGCCCGACGCCATCGCCGGCGCGGACGTCGGAGGCTTCGTCGAGAAGCATCTGCGCCTGCTCCCAGGCGCGGAACCCATGCTCGACGGTCGTATCGAGGAGAACCGCCTGGAGGCGGCGCCCATCGCGGTCGATAGCGCCGACGAAGGTATGGTGTGCGTCCTCGGTATAGCCCGTCTTGCCGCCGATGCCATCCGGGTCGTTGAGGAACAGCCCATTGTCGTTCCACAGCTCATAGCCGGGCATGTCACCCCAGCCGGGAAACTCCACGTGCTCGGTGTCGACGATGCGCGCGAAGGTGTCGTTGGCAAAAGCCGTGCGGTAAATCAGCGAGATATCCGCCGCGGACGTCGACATGCCTGCCGCGTCCAGCCCCGAGTAGCTCGCCGCTACCGTCGAGCGCGTGCCAATCTCCTGTGCCTTCGCATTGACCTTTGCCAATGCTTCATCGTCCCCGCCAACAGCCTGCGCGAGAGCGTGCGCGGCGTCGTTGCCGGAAGCCATGAGCAAACCCTGCAAAAGCTGCTCCACGGTGTAGACCCCATCGGGGCCGAGGCCGACAGCGGAGCCCTCGATGGAGGCGTCGTCAAGCGTGGCGGTGATGCGCTGGTCGAGGGGAAGCTCCTCGATGACCACGAGCGCTAACAGTGCTTTGATGATGGAGGCCGGGCGGTAGCGCCCATTGGGATCCTTCATGGCGATGATTTCGCCGGTGTCCAGGTCACTGACCATCCACGCCGACGCCACCACGTCCTTATTGACCCGAAAACCGCGCGGAGCGGTCACGCCGCACGCAGCACCCTCAACAGCGGGCAGGGGAGTGGGCGCGACTTGGCCGGGGGAGAGTCGCTCGGAGGTGGTGGTTGGTTCCTCGGGAACGAGGGAGTGCGGGCAAGAGTCGGTATCCGGCGCGGTGGTGCGCGTGGGCGACGTTGACTCTTCCTCCTCTGCAAACGCCGGTGGCGTCGCGGCTAAGGCGAGGGCAGTCAGGATCGCGGGGACATGTTTCATAGCGTGCTTAATCCTAGACCCCGTCCTAGGATGAACCTCATGCATGACGCACCTCTGATTAGCCCCGAAAACAAAGACTCCGGCGCCGAGATTTTCGCCGGCCTGCCCAAGGTGACGCTCTTCGCGCCGCTGCCCACGGATGCTTCGACCCCGGACGAGCTCCGCGCGGCCACGCACGCTGTTGTGCAGGCGCTTGCCGACGACCACGTGGTTTACGCCGAGCTCCGCCTGCGCCCCAGCGCCTTCCCCTTCGACGCGGCCGACGCCCTCGCCGCCGCGCAGGAAGGACTGGACGTTCCTGGAATCGATGCCCGGCTCATCGCTGAGGGTGATGCCAGCGAGGCCGCGGTGGGCGTGGCGCTGACCGAGCTGTCCGCGGCTGAGAAACTCCGCGCGGATTTCATCCCGTGGGAGCGCGATGTCGATTCTTATGAGGATGCCGTGGCCGCAGTGCAGGCGGGTGTGACGCGCCTTGTTCATGCCACTGATCTTGTCGATGACTTCAGCGCGGATCTCGACGGCGTTCGCCCAGGCAAGGCATCCGCGTGGGTGCGGGATCGCCGCATCGCGCTGACCTTCGCGCCGCTGGAGGAGCTGCCCGCAGAGGAGTTGGCTGATCACCCTCTGCCGCTGCTGCAGCAGCTCGGCTTTACCTGCACGGTGGCGGGGGAGAAGCTCAGCGACGTCTTCTTGGCCCTGAGCGAGACCTTTGGCTATGGGCTGGAGGAGTTCTTCGACCTCACCATCAAGGCGATTGAGAACTCTTTTGCCAGCGAAGAGGACCGCCAGCGCCTCATCGAGCAGAAGATTCTGCCCGCGTACGAGGAGCTGGCGGATCCGGAATTCGCGGAGGACGCTTCCGAGACAGAAGAAGAAACGGAAGAAGAGACTGAGTCCTCCGACTAGAAACTAAAAGCGGGAGAAGCGCTTCGTCAGCATCTCCTCTAGGCCCTTCCAGGACTCCGCGTGCTCGGTGTAGGGCTTGGAGGGAACGTAGCCTGCGTGCTCGGTGGAGCCGAGCATGTAGCCCAGGTAGTCCTGGAATCGCGGGTTCTGCAGCATGTAGGAGTTGATGGAGTCATCCCCGGACCAGTCGGCGGCATCAGCGCAGACCTCGTAGCAGCGACCCATCTGATCCGTATCGACCGCCTCCGGGCCCTTTTCAATGTCACGCACGATGCCGTTGAAGTTGTACTGGTTATCCGGGTGGACCGTGACCTCCAGCTCACCAGCGTTCGCTGCGGCAACGACCTCCTCCCAGGTGGAGACCTTGGCCAAGTCGTGGTCGTCATTTTCCATGATCCAGCGCACGAGCACCTTGGAGCTGGGGAAGGTAAAAATCTCGCCCCACTTGCCCAGGAACACCGGCTTGCCGTCGAGGTAGGTGCGCAGGGTGTAGACAGTCCTTTGGTCGGCGGTGATCTTTACCGGGTCGATGCCTGCGGCTGCCCACGGGGAGCTGTCATAAGGATCTGCCGATTGTGCGGCGGCCTTGCGCTCTTCTTCGGCCTTTTTGCGTGCTTCCTCCGCCGCTTCGGTGGCGGAGGAAATGCGGGTGGCGGCGCTCGTGGTTGCATCCTGGGTGAAATCAGAAGAAGGAACGACCTTGACCACCTTGTCGAGGTCTTCGATCACTGCGCGCCAGTTGCTGTGGATAACGCGGCCCACGCCGGACCACTCGCTCATGCCCTGGTCGCCGGCGTAGTGATCGGCACCGCGGGCAGGGTTGCGCAGGATGGAGTGCGAAGCGAAGAAGATGACGGTGTGCTCGGCGCCGCTGACCTCTGCCAGCGAGTGCGCAATCTCCAAGCAACGCGCGACCGTGGAGACGTTCTCGTGGCTCGGGCGGCCGGCGAGGTACTTCGGCATGCCGACGAGGTCGTACACGTGCTTCTTTTCAGGAACCACGCGGTCCGCCGCTTGGGAGTTGAACACTTCCCACTTGGGGTGATCGAGCAAGTCATGCTTCGTCCTCGACTCGAGGAAGCACAGCATCTCGGCTTCCGTTTTAAAGAGCAGGACAGACTCGTCATCACCAAGAAAGGCCTGCCACTCGGAGCCGTTCTGGCGCCACTTTGGCGCCCATAGGGTATAAAAATCGCCCTCGGAAAGGGAGAGTTGGATAGGGACAATAGCGCGGGTGTTCATGGGGAAACAGTCTACCCTGTGGGCCTCCAGAAGCCTTTGAAAGCCATCCCCATGTTGTTGGTGCGCAATGGATTGGTTTGTACGGGGCTTCCGGCCTCCACCATCTGCCCGTCGCCGGAGTACATAGCCACGTGCCCATCCCACACGATGAGGTCACCGGGTTGCAGCTCCTCCGCGCTGACCTGTCGGCCCACGGTCTGGCTTTCAGCGGTGCGTGGCAGTTCCACGCCGGCCTGTCTCCAGGCCCATTGGGTGAGTCCTGAGCAGTCGAAACTACCGTTGCCGGTTCCGCCCCAGCCATAAGGAGTCCCCACTTGGGATAGTGCTGCTTGTGCTGCGGCCTGTCCCTGCGTGGTTGCCCCGTTCTCCGCCGCCGGGGCGACGAGCGCGTGGCGCGCCGTGTTTTCTTCTTGGGGGCCGCGCACCGAAGGTTGGACCGCGCGCTGACCGATGGGAACGAGGGGAGCCGCCGCCTGCAGGAGCTCGCCGGCTAAGTGCTTCAAGCGCTGCAGTGCCTTGCCGACGTACTCCATAGCGAGAGCCTGCAAAGCTGAGCGCGCGGCGGCCTGTGCCGCCGGGTTCGGAATGAGCAGCCCCAGAGCTATAGGTAACCCGCGCTGGAGTAGCTCGAAGCCCAGTCCGATGAGTTCCCTGACGGCCGCTGAAATCAGCCCGCGCGCGGAATTCAGAGCGGAGCGGGCCGTGGAAAGATCCTCCGTGGCTTGGCGGGCGGTGTCCAACAGCGTTCGCGGATCACCGTGCGCTATCTCCGCGAGGGGTCCCGCGGCAGTGAGATCGGGCACAGTGGGCAGGGAGACGTCGGGAAGCTGCGCCGGCTGCATCCGCGCAATCTGAGCTATCGCTGATTCCAACATCACAGACCTCCACACGCGCTCGCGAGGGCACTATCGGTCTCCTCGGCTTCCCGCGCCATGCGGAAGCTGGACTCTGCCACCGCCCCGGCATCGGCCCTGACCTGGGCAAGGCGTGCTGTGAGATTCTCCATGGCGGCGTTGAACGCACTGCTAAAGCCGTCCACGACCGGCTCTATCGGTAGCTCGGGAGAAGGAGCGGGAGAGGCCTGAGAGACAGTGGCAAGTTCGTGGGCTAAGCGGCGAGTGTGTTCAGTATCAATGGTGAAAGTATCGAAGCTAGTCATGCCTTATTAGACTTCACCGCCCGCTGATCGGTTCCCGACCAATTCTTATACAGTGAAGGACATGGATATCCACGTAGTAGACCACCCCCTCGCCACATCCCGGCTGACCCTCATGCGCGATGCCCGCAGCGACAACGCCGCCTTCCGTGCTGCCTTGCGAGATCTGGGCACCATGCTTGTTTATGAGGCGGCGCGCGACCTGCCCGTTGAGCACTTTGAGTGCGTCACACCCGTCGCCACGGCCGACGGTACCCGCCTGCAGGACCCTCCGATCATCGTGCCCATTATCCGCGCTGGCCTGGGCATGATTGATCCGGCACTGTCCATGATCCCGGATGCCCAGGTGGGCTTCATTGGCATGGCGCGCGATGAAGAAACCCACGAGCCGGTGCCTTACCTGGAAGCCCTGCCGGAGGATCTCAGCGGTCGGAGTGTCTTCGTGGTTGATCCAATGCTGGCCACGGGTGGTTCCCTCCTGCACTCCCTGAAGCTCCTGGCAGATCGCGGCGCTACCGACATCACGGCAATCTGCATGGTCTCCGCGCAGCCGGGCGTTGATGCGCTGGCCAACTCGGGGCTGCCAGTCCGCTTGGTCACCGCAGCGATTGATCCCTCCCTCAACGAGGACGCCTACATCGTCCCGGGCCTTGGCGATGCCGGCGATCGCCTTTACGGTCCCCGCAATATCGACCTGTAGCGAAACCGTCGGACAGGGCAGACCGCTCAGTATATCTGGCGCGTGACCTGCCCGACTAACTGAACCGCATGGTCTAGTTGTAGACTCTTCCCAGTAGGAAACCACGGAGGAGGAAGCAGTGATCTCGGACTACGTCAGTGAGTGGTTCAGCAACCACCGCGCGGAGGTCATCGCGTGGCGCCGCCATATCCACCGCCACCCGGAGACCTCCAATAACGAGGTGGAAACCACCCGCTTCCTGTCCCGCACCCTGCGCGAGTACGGTTTGGAGCCGCAGCTTTTCCCCGAAACCGGCCTCATGGTGGACATCGGTCCCGATACGGAACTCGGGCGCCTGGCCTTCCGCGCCGACATCGACGCGCTTCCTGTCACCGAGGTCACCGGCCTCGAATACACCTCCGAGGTGCCCGGCGTCATGCATGCGTGTGGGCACGACATGCACACCACCATCGCCCTTGCTACGGCCTGCGCCTTGGCGGACCTCAACCGCGAGCACCCACTGGACTTCGGCGTCCGCGTCATCTTCCAGCCCGCTGAAGAGGTGTGGGTGGGCGGTGCCACCGACGTCATTGAATGGGGTGCGCTCGACGGGGTGAACTCTATCTTTGCCGTCCACGTGGAACCGAAGCTGCGCGTCGGGCGCATCGGCGTTCGCGCCGGGGCGATCACCTCGGCCACCGATGTCGTGGAAATCAACGTCTCCGGCCCGGGCGGGCACACGTCACGCCCGCACTTGTCGGCAGACGTCGTCTATGCCCTGGGCAAGCTGCTGACGGACCTGCCGGGCTTGCTCTCGCGCCGCGTCGATCCGCGCACCGGCACCGTTTTGGTGTTTGGCCAGGTGAATTCGGGTTATGCCCCGAACGCGATACCCGAGACCGGTTCTGTATCCGGCACGATGCGCACGGCGGACATTGGCATTTGGCGCGACATGCAGCAGCTCTTCTCCGAGCTCGTCGAGCAGGTGCTAGCGCCCTTGGGCGTGGAACATGAGTTGGTCTATCACCGTGGGGTTCCGCCCGTGCTTAACGACGACGTCTCTACCGCCCTCCTCGCCAGCGCTGCCCAGGCAATCGACCCGCAAGCCGTGGTCCAGGCGCCGCAGTCCTCGGGCGGCGAGGATTTCTCCTGGTACCTAGAGAAGGTTCCCGGCTCCATGGCCCGTTTGGGCTGCTGGTCTGGTGAAGGAGAGCAGCATGATCTCCACATGGGGGATTTGGCGCCTGATGAGCGGGCCATCGGCGTGGGAGTCAAACTCTTTGGTTCCGTAGCAGAACAGTTCGCCAACGTGGAGGATTAAGCGCCTAAGCACTACACTGTGACAAGGATTTCCCAGAGTTCTTATAGGCAGAATTTTAAAAAAGGAGCGACAGTGTCACAGGAAGCCCCCCGCATCGTAATTATCGGCGGTGGCCCCGCAGGCTACGAGGCTGCGACCGCCGGCGCCAAGTACGGCGCGCACATTACGTTGGTTGAGGAACAGGGCCCGGGTGGCTCCTCCGTTCTCTTGGACTGCGTGCCCTCGAAGTCTTTCATCGCTGGCGCCAACATTCGCACCGACTTCCGCCGCGCGGATGATATGGGCCTGAACCACCAGCTCGGCTCGCTGCAGCTGAGCCTGGAGGCCCTCAACGGCCGCGTGCAGGCGCTGGCTGCTAACCAGTCCCGTGACGTCCGTGCGGGCCTAGAGAAGATCGGCGTCAAGGTCATCGATGGGCGCGCTGCCTTCTCCGAGGATCAGCACGGTGTGAAGGGGGCAGCGCACAAGATCGACGTCACCCACAAAGATGGCACCACTGAGATCCTCGACGCGGACCTCGTCCTCGTTGCTACCGGTGCCACCCCGCGCATCCTGCCGGGCGCGCAGCCGGACGGCGAGCGCATCCTCACCTGGCAGCAGGTGTATGACCTCAAGGAGGAGCCGGAGCACCTCATCGTGGTGGGCTCCGGTGTGACCGGTGCGGAGTTCGTTTCTGCTTTCGCGGAGATGGGAGTGCGCGTGACCATGGTGGCGTCCCGCGACCGCATTCTGCCGCACGATGACGCCGACGCTGCCGACGTCCTCGAGACCGTCCTGGCTGAGCGCGGCGTGGAGCTGGAGAAGAACTGCCGCGTGGAGACCGTCTCCCGCACAGAAGATGGCAACGTCGTGGTCAAGACTCAGGATGGCCGCGAGATCCACGGTTCCCACGTCATCATGTCCATTGGTTCCATCCCGAACACCAAAAACCTCGGCTTGGAGCACGTTGGTGTGGCCACCACGCCGTCCGGCCACATTGAGGTTGACCGCGTCTCCCGCACCAACGTCGCCGGCATCTATGCCGCCGGTGATTGCTCCGATCTGTTCCCGCTGGCTTCCGTTGCGGCAATGCAGGGCCGCATCGCCATGTACCACTCCCTGGGTGAGGGTGTGTCCCCGCTGCGCTTGAAGACCGTGGCAACCGCCGTGTTTACCCGCCCAGAGATCGCTGCCGTGGGCTTCACCCAGGCAGAGATTGAGGCCGGTGAGGTCGCTGCCCGCACCGTCATGATGCCGCTGAACACCAACCCACGTGCCAAGATGCGCTCCCTGCAGCATGGCTTCGTCAAGCTCTTCTGCCGCGCTACCTCCGGCCGTGTCATCGGCGGCGTTATCGTCGCGCCGACCGCCTCCGAGCTCATCCTGCCCATCGCCGTGGCGGTGACCAACCAGCTCACGGTGAACCAGCTGGCGGATTCCTTCGCGGTCTACCCGTCGCTGTCCGGCACGATCACGGAGGCGGCCCGCCGCCTTGTCGCCCACGACGACCTTGAATAACGACCGCGAGTAAATCAGACCCGGGTCTGATTTAGCTTCGGCTCGGATTTATAAGCCCAGTGTGCTCACCGCATGCTGGGCTTCTTCCATGGTGAACTTCTCGCCGTACTCGCTGGTGAGCTGATCGAGCAGCGCCGGGCCGGACATCGGCATCATCTCCTGGTAGTTTTCCGCTGCCTCGACGGCTTCGGCCATCCAATCAGCATTCACCGTGTCGACGGCGTACTGCGCCTGTTCCGGTGTGAACTTCTCTCCGTACTCGGAGGTCAGCTGGTCATAGAGCTTGGCCTTGGAAAAAGCGGCGAAATCCACGTAGTGTTCGGCGGACTCGAGAGCCTCGGCATTCCAATCCACATCGAGCTGATCCATGGCGTACTGCGCCGCCTCCGGGGAGAATTGCGAGCCGTATTCGCTCGTGAGCTGGTCATAGAGCTTAGCCTCGGAGAAGGCAGAAAAGTCCACATAGCGCTTCGCCGCGCGCAGAGCATTCTTGTGTTCCGTGGGCACGGCGTTGTCATCGCTGCCAGTATCGCCTGCGGCGGACTCCACGTCAGCTGCGGCGTTGTTGATATCGACGGCCGTGATGCTTGTGCTTGGCTCCGATGCGGCGGTGTTGGCTGGGTCATCGCCGTCAGAACCCGCATTGAGTGCGGCGCTGCCGAGCACCAATACCGCGATTGCACCCGCGCCCCACTTGAGGCAGCCGCCTTTCTTCTTTTTCTTCGGCGCTGCCTGCTCTGGGGTTGGCTCCGGGGAGAACTGGGGAGCTGCATAAGGGTTGGACATGAGAGAGAACCTCCTGCGTAGGTGAGTGAAGAGAACTCGGCGTGGTGCCGAACACGTCCTATAGTGGCAAGCCCACCGGACATCGCCGCAAGAGATTCGAAAGCCTAGGCGAAAATGAGAGAACTACGAGGTGGCGTATGCCGTCACCGGCGTGGCATTGAGGTCGAGGCTGACGGGCCGGCCCGCCTGTGGGAAAGCACGCTGTGGGCACGCCGGGCGCGGGCACGCAGCGCAGCCGGGGCCGATGGGGGTCGCCTCGGAAGGGGAGAGGTTGAGCGCGTCCGCGTAGACCACGCGATCCGCTTGTGCGATATCGCAGCCTAGGCCCACGACGAATTCCTTGCGCGGCGTGCCCCAGGCCTGGGCCTGGCCTTGGACGAAGCGCGCGATCCATAAGTAGGTGTGGTCATCGGGCATCGAGGCCACCTGGCGCGTGATGCGGTTGGGCGTTTCAAACGCGCGGTGCACCACCCACAATGGGCAGGAGCCGCCGCTGCGGGCGAAGTGGAAAGCGGTGGAGGACTGGCGCTTGGAGATATTGCCCGCGCGGTCGGTGCGGATGAAGGAGAAGGGAACACCTTGGTGGCCGGGTCGCTGTAGCGTCGCCAAGCGCTGCGCGGTGGTTTCGAAACCAGTGCCAAAGGCCGTCGCGATGACGTCGATGTCATAGCGCGTTTCCTCCGCGGTGGCGAGGAACTGGGTATAAGGCATGGTCACGGCGGCGGCAAAGTACTGCGCGAGGCCCAGCGTGCCAATGGTCTGCGCTTCCTCGCCGGGTAATTCGGCGACGAGTTCCGCGCAGTGCTCCGGGTAGGCCAGCAGGCAGTACTGGAGCGCCATCTCAAAAACCAGCTGGGATTCCGTAAGGCCCGCGCGCAGGTGCAGCTCCCGGTTGTGGAAGGTGCGTCGGCGCGGGGACGAGGAGGAAAATCGCGTCGTAACGCCGAACTCATCTTGCAGGACGGAAGCCAAGCGCCCGCGGCGCAGAACTCGGTCCCCGAGCGAATCGGAAAGCTCCTCGGCAGCGATGTCGAGACTGTGGACGTAGTTGTGCGCGTCGTAAAAGAAGTCGCGGACCGCTTCGAAGGGGCCGGGTTCGGCGGGGGTGTGCGCGGCGGCGTCGACAAGCCGGGGCAGAAGTTCGGGGAAGCGCCCGCTGAGGTCGGTGAGGGTGGCTTCGGAGGCCTCAGGGAAGAGTTGGCGCAGCTCGGCGAGCGCACGCAGGTCACGGTCCCCGGCGAAGTAGGTGGCATCAACGCCGAAGCGTTGGGTCAGCTGCATGAGGACGGTGACGGTGAGCGGGCGCTGGTCATTTTCCAACTGATTGAGATAGCTGGTGGATAGCCCCAGCTGCTTCGCCATGGCGGCTTGCGTGAGGTGGCGTTCCTTGCGTAATGCGTGGATTCTCGCCCCCGCGTAGTGCTTGGTCACCGTCTGTTTCCTCCTAAAAAGCCGCCCTGCCTGGGGATTCCACAAGTTTTGCAAGTAACGCAAATCCCTGCAACAGATAGTCACAGTTTACACATGTGGCAGGGCGCACGGGCTGGGGTTAGTGTGATGCCTATCGCAATCGTTGTTCTTGTTCAGGAGGAGAACCCCTTTGATTAACCACGAAGTACGTACACACAAGTCCGCCGAGAACTTTCCCATCGAAGAGCACCTCGCCTACAAGATCGCCAAGGTAGCCGCCGATCCCGTCGAGGTTCCGGCCGAGACCACCGAGATGATCATCAACCGCATCATCGATAACGCTTCCGTGGCCGTCGCTTCCGCAACGCGCCGCCCGGTTACCTCCGCCCGCGTTATTGCGCAGGCCCACCCGGTGCAGGAAGGCGGCGCCACCATCTTCGGCGTGGACGGCGCATACTCCGCCGAGTGGGCAGCCCTAGCCAACGGCACTGCCGTGCGCGAGCTGGACTACCACGACACCTTCCTCGCCGCCGATTACTCCCACCCGGGCGATAACATCCCGCCGATTCTGGCCGTGGCACAGCACAAGGGCCTGACCGGCAAGGACCTCATCCGCGGCCTGGCTACCGGCTATGAAATCCAGGTCAACCTGGTTAAGGGCATCTGCCTCCACGAGTGGAAGATCGACCATGTGGCGCACCTCGGCCCCTCCGTCGCCGCGGGCCTCGGCACCATGCTGAAACTCGACGTCGAGACCATCTACCAGGCCATCGGCCAGGCGCTACACACCACCACCGCTACCCGCCAGTCCCGCAAGGGTCTCATTTCCTCTTGGAAGGCTTATGCACCGGCCTTTGCCGGCAAGATGGGCATCGAGGCAGTGGATCGCTCCATGCGTGGCGAGGGCGCCCCAGCCCCGATTTGGGAAGGTGAGGACGGCTTTATCGCCTGGATGCTCCACTCCCCGGAGCGCACCTACACCGTCCCCCTTCCGGGGGACGGGGAGCCCAAGCGCGCCATCCTGGACACCTACACCAAGGAGCACTCCGCGGAGTACCAGGCGCAGGCCCCGATCGATATGGCCTTTGCACTTAAGAAGACGCTCGCGGAGAAGGGACTGAAGACCGAGGACATCGAGTCCATCGTCCTGCACACCTCGCACCACACCCACTACGTCATCGGTACCGGCGCCAACGACCCACAGAAGATGGACCCGAACGCCTCCCGCGAGACCCTGGATCACTCCATCATGTACATCTTCGCCGTGGCCCTCCAAGACGGCGAGTGGGACTACGAGACCTCCTACGCCGACGAGCGCAAGCACCGCCAGGACACCATCGACCTGTGGCACAAGATCTCCACCGTCGAGGACCCGGAGTGGACTCGCCGCTACCACTCCAACGACCTGGATGAGAAGGCTTTCGGCGGCAAGGCCGTCATCACCTTCAAGGACGGCACCGTGATTGAGGATGAGCGCGCGGTGGCCGACGCCCACCCGCTCGGCGCCCGCCCCTTTGGCCGCGAGGAATACATCAACAAGTTCAAGAAGCTCGCCGCCGGCAAGGTCTCGGAGGAGGAGCAGGAGCGCTTCCTCGCTGCCGCCCAGAACCTGGAGAACCTCACCGACCTCAACGAGCTCAACGTTCGCCTCACCGACGAGGCCATCGCTACCGCACCCGAGACCCCGAAGGGACTGTTCTAAATGGCTGGCCTATTTGGCTCCACTATCAGCAATGCCGACAAGCGCAAGAGCTTCCGCGAGGCGCTGAACGCACCGGAAATCACCACGCTGCCGGGCGCTTTCAATCCTTTGACCGCGCGGCTCATCCAGGACATCGGCGGCTTCGGCGGCGTCTACGTCTCCGGCGCGGTGCTGGCCAATGACTTGGGCCTGCCGGATATTGGCCTGACCACGCTCACGGAGGTAGCGCAGCGCGCCGGGCACATCGCCCGCGCCACGGACCTGCCGGTGCTTGTCGACGCCGACACCGGCTTCGGCGAACCGATGTCCGCCGCCCGTACCGTCGCCGCGCTGGAGGACGCCGGCTTGGCTGGCTGCCACCTGGAAGACCAGGTCAACCCGAAGCGCTGCGGCCATCTCGATGGCAAGGAAGTGGTGCCGACGGATCTCATGGTTCGCCGCATCACCGCTGCCGTCAACGAGCGCCGCGATGAGAATTTCATCATCTGTGCGCGTACCGATGCCGCCGGCATCCACGGCATCGATGAGGCCATCGAGCGCGCCAAGGCCTACGCCGACGCCGGCGCGGACCTCATCTTCACCGAGGCCCTCTACTCGCCGGAGGACTTCGAAAAGTTCCGTGCCGCCGTGGACACCCCGCTGCTGGCCAACATGACGGAGTTCGGCAAGACCGAGCTGCTTTCCGCCAAGCGCATCGAAGACTTGGGTTATAACGCCGTCATCTGGCCGGTATCCACCCTGCGCGTGGCCATGGGTGCTACCGAAGAATTCCTCCGCGACATGCAGGAAACCGGCCTGCAATCCGAGGAATGGCTCGACCGCATGCAGCACCGCTCCCGCCTGTATGAGCTGGTGCGCTACGACGAGTACAACGCCTTCGACCAGAGCGTGTTCACGTACTCCAAGGACAGCTACAAGCCCACCTTCGACTAGGGCACACGGCCTGAAACTCACACTAGAACCCAATAAAAAGGAGAAAACACCATGTCTGAAACCCCAGAAATCCGCAAGGGCCTGTACGGCGTCGTCGTCGATGAGACCGCCGTGTCCAAGGTTGTCCCGGAGACCAACTCCCTGACCTACCGCGGCTACCCGGTCCAGGAGCTGGCACGCTACTGCTCCTTCGAGGAGGTTGCCTACCTGCTGTGGAACGGTGAGCTGCCGACCCAGGATGAGCTGGTCCGCTTCTCCGCTCGTGAGAAGGCGCTGCGCCACCTGGACCGCCACCTCATCGATCTGATCACCTCCATGCCGAAGTCCTGCCACCCGATGGACGTTCTGCGTACCGCGGTCTCCTTCATCGGTTCCCAGGACCCGGAGGAGTACACCAAGGATTCTGAGCACATCCGCCGCACCGCGCTGGAGCTCATGGCGAAGCTGCCGACCATCGTCGCGCTCGATATCCGCCGTCGCCGCGGTGAGGGCTACATTGAGCCTTCCCGCAAGAAGGGCTTTGCGGAGAACTTCCTGTGGATGGTCTTCGGTGAGGAGGAAGGCTCGCCGGCCCTCTCGCGCTCCGATATCGAGGCCTTTGATAAGTCCCTCATCCTCTACGCGGAGCACTCCTTCAACGCTTCCACCTTCGCGGCCCGCGTGGTGACCTCGACGATGTCCGATACCTACTCCGCTGTTACCGCCGCCATCGGCGCCCTGAAGGGCCCGCTGCACGGTGGCGCTAACGAGGCCGTGATGAAGAACTTCCTCGAGGTTGGTGACCCCGCCAAGGTAGAGGAGTGGACGCTGAACAAGCTCAAGAACAAGGAGCTCGTCATGGGCTTCGGCCACCGCGTGTACAAGAACGGTGACTCCCGTGTTCCGACCATGGAGGCCGCCTTCCGCGAGCTGGCCAAGGACCACGGCCAGGAGCAGTGGGTGGAGATGTACGAAAACATGGCGAAGACCATGTACGAGAACACCTCCATTAAGATTCAGCCGAACCTGGACTTCCCGGCTGGTCCCGCGTACCACATCCTGGGCTTCGACATCGAGTTCTTCACCCCGATCTTCGTGATGGCCCGCATCACCGGCTGGACCGCACACATCGTGGAGCAGAACGAGAGCAACTCCCTGATCCGCCCGCTGTCTGCCTACAACGGCAAGGAGCAGCGCTCCGTTCCGCCGAAGCAGATCTAAGAGAAGCGGAACTAATCAGAGCACAACCAGCGCACGAAACTTTCTTCCTGTGCGCTGGTTTCTTCTTTGTCCGACTTATGTGCAGCGTGTGGATTTCTGTTGACCTATATGTCGATTCTCGCCCGCGCTGTCGCCTCGGACACTATCCTTGTCTTCGTATTGTTCCTATCTGAAAGGACCACTCCTAGTGTCTGATACCGCCCACAAGTCCTTCTCCAAGATCTTGGTGGCCAACCGCGGTGAGATTGCCGTGCGTGCCTTCCGCGCCGCCTTTGAGGTCGGTTCCAAGACCGTTGCAATTTACCCCAAGGAAGACCGCAACTCCTTCCACCGCGCCTTCGCGGACGAGGCCGTGCGTATCGGTACTGAGGGCCAGCCGGTTAAGGCTTATCTCGATATCGACGAGGTTATTCGCGCCGCCAAGAAGTCCGGTGCGGATGCCATTTACCCGGGTTATGGCTTCCTTTCGGAGCGTGCTGATTTGGCCCGCGCGTGCCGCGACAACGGCATTAAATTCATCGGCCCCACCGCCGAGACCTTGGACCTGACCGGCGATAAGGCCGCTGCCGTCGCCGCTGCAGAGGAAGCAGGGCTACCTACTTTGAAGGACTCGAAGCCTTCGACGGACGTCGACAAGCTGGCGGAGTACGCCAAGGACTTTGAGTTCCCCGTCTTCGTGAAGGCGGTTGCCGGTGGTGGTGGCCGCGGCATGCGCTTCATTGAGAATGAAGCGGAGCTGAAGACCAAGTGCGCGGAGGCATCGCGCGAGGCAGAGGCCGCCTTCGGCGATGGCAACGTCTACCTCGAGACCGCGGTGATTCGCCCGCAGCACATTGAGGTGCAGATCCTGGCGGACTCGCAGGGCAACGTCATGCACCTGTATGAGCGCGATTGCTCCGTGCAGCGCCGCCACCAGAAGGTCGTGGAGATTGCCCCGGCGCCGACGCTGGATCCGCAGCTGCGTGACCGCATCTGCGCGGACGCCGTAAAGTTCTGCGAGCACATCAACTACGAAGGCGCCGGTACCGTTGAGTTCCTCGTTGATGAGAAGGGCAACCACGTCTTCATCGAGATGAACCCGCGCGTGCAGGTCGAGCACACCGTGACCGAGGAGGTCACGGGCGTGGACATCGTGAAGTCCCAGATGCAGATTGCCGCGGGCCTCTCCCTGGAGGAGCTGGGCCTCAAGCAGGAAGACATCCACATCAACGGCGCGGCCCTGCAGTGCCGTATCACTACTGAGGATCCTTCCAACGGTTTCCGTCCGGATACCGGTACGCTGACCCAGTACCGTTCGCCGGGCGGTGCGGGCGTGCGTCTCGACGGTGCAACGGCCGTCGGCGCGGAGATTTCCCCGAACTTCGACTCCCTGCTGGTGAAGATGACCTGCCGCGGTGTCAATTTTGAACAAGCCGTGGCACGTGCGCAGCGCGCGCTCAATGAGTTCACCGTGGCCGGCGTGGCCACCAACATCGGCTTCCTGCGCGCTCTTTTGCGCGAGCCGGACTTCGTCAACACCCGCGTGGACACCAGCTTCATTCCGGAGCACCCGGACCTGCTGAAGGCCCCGCCGGCCGTCGATGAGTCTGGTCGCATCATCGACTACATCGCTGACGTGACCGTCAACAAGCCGAATGGCGAGCGCCCGACCACCCTGCGTCCCTTCGATAAGCTGCCGGATCTGGACTTTAACTCCGAGCTGCCGCGCGGTTCCCGTGACGACTTGCTGGAGCTGGGCCCGAAGAAGTGGGCGGAGAAGATCCGCAAGCAGGACGCCTTGGCCGTCACCGATACCACCTTCCGCGATGCTCACCAGTCCCTGCTGGCCACCCGCGTACGCGGCACTGCTCTGGTCACCGCGGCGGAAGCCGTGGCCCGCATGACCCCGGAACTCTACTCCGTGGAGGCATGGGGTGGCGCCACCTACGACGTGGCCATGCGCTTCCTCAAGGAGGACCCGTGGGTCCGCCTGGACCTGCTGCGCGAGGCTATGCCAAACCAGAACATCCAGATGCTGCTGCGCGGCCGCAATACCGTGGGTTATTCGCCGTACTCCAACGATGTGTGCACCGGCTTCGTGCAGGAGGCTGCCAAGTCCGGCGTGGATGTCTTCCGCATCTTTGATGCGCTGAACGACGTCACCCAGATGCGCCCGGCTATCGACGCCGTCCTGGAGACCAACACCACCGTGGCCGAGGTTGCCATGGCCTACTCCGGTGACATGTGCTCCCCGGATGAGAAGCTCTACACGCTGGATTACTACCTCAAGCTGGCCGAAGAGATCGTCAACACCGGTGCCCACGTCCTGGCTATCAAGGACATGGCGGGCCTGCTGCGTCCGGAGTCCGCATCCAAGCTGGTTATGGCTCTGCGCAAGGAATTCGACCTGCCGGTTCACGTGCACACGCACGACACCGCCGGTGGCCAGTTGGCTACCTACTACGCGGCAGCGCTTTCTGGTGCCGACATCGTCGACGGCGCCTCCGCACCGCTGGCGGGAACCACCTCTCAGCCTTCGCTGTCCGCCATCATCGCGGCGTTCTCGAACTCTTCGCGTGACACCGGTATCTCCCTCAAGGCAGTCTCCGACTTGGAGCCCTACTGGGAGGCAGTGCGTCAGCTCTACCATCCGTTCGAGAAGGGAATTCCTGGCCCGACCGGCCGCGTGTACCGCCACGAGATTCCGGGTGGACAGCTGTCCAACCTGCGCGCACAGGCTACCGCGCTGGGCTTGGAGGACCGCTTCGAAATCATCGAGGACACCTACGCTGCGGTGAATGAGATGCTCGGCCGCCCGACCAAGGTGACCCCGTCCTCCAAGGTGGTTGGTGACCTCGCCCTGCACCTCGTGGGTGCTGGCGTGGACCCAGCTGACTTCGAGGCCAACCCCACCAAGTACGACATCCCGGATTCCGTCATCGCCTTCCTGCGCGGTGAGCTCGGTACGCCTCCGGGTGGCTGGCCGCCGCTGCGCGACAAGGTCCTGGAGGGCCGCGCGCCTGGCGACGTCACCGTCAAGCCCGTCCCTGAAGAGGAGAAGGCACACCTGACTTCGGATGATTCCACCGAGCGCCGTGCTTCCCTCAACCGCCTGCTCTTCCCGAAGCAGTTCGAAGAGTTCAACGAGTTCCGCCGCACCTACGGCAACACCGAGGCGCTGACGGACACCGTCTTCTTCTACGGTCTGGAAGAAGGTAAGGACTACATTGTTCACCACTTCCCGGAGGGCTCCAACGACCGTGCAGATCTCAAGCCCATTACCTTGCGTCTTGACGCGATGGGCGAGCCGGACGAGAAAGGCATCCGCAACGTCGTGCTCAACGTCAACGGCCAGATCCGCCCGCTCAAGGTGCGCGACAACAACGTCGAGTCTACCGTCGCCACCGTGGAGAAGGCTGACCCGTCTAACGAAGGCCACGTGGCCGCACCGTTTGCCGGCGTGGTGAACCCGACCGCCAAGCCTGGCGACGAGGTCAAGGCCGGCGACCAGATCGCCGTCATCGAGGCCATGAAGATGGAAGCCTCCATCTCCGCCACCAAGGATGGCACCATCGAGCGAGTCGCCATTGGCGCCGCCACCAAGGTGGAGGGCGGCGACCTCATCGCCGTTATCAACTAAAAGTCGACTTAGGTCGTGGATGGGTGAGCAGCGTCATTCTTGGCGCTGCTCACCGGTGGTTTCTGCGGTGGGGTGGGATTTTTCCGCACTGCATTGGCCTAAGTCAGGAGGGCGTCCCTCTTAAAAGGCATCTGGCAGAAGGCATCTTTGGGTCCAAAAACGCCATCTGCAATGAGTAAAAGGCGTTTTTAGCCGTGAAAACGCCTTTTGGCAGATGCCTTTTACCAGACGCCTTTTGGCAGATGTCTCCAGCACGTCGATGGAGGCATGCAGACGTTGTGCGTTGCGAGGGGTGCGAAGAAGGTAATCCGTTTGGCGAAGATACGTGCAGCGTTCTACGGAAACGGTCGTTGTGACCCGACCTAGGTTATAGGCGGGTGAGCAACGTCGCTCTTGGCGCTGCCGTCGGCGCGCCGACGAAGGTGTCGAGTATAGTTGACACCTTTTGTTGGCTTGCGGTGCTAGAAGCGCTTGAGCATCACGTGAGCATCCGGGCGGCCCGGGACGTCGATGTCGACAAAGCCCTCGGATTCATACAGCTTGCGGGCGCCGGTGTTCTCCGGCTCAATCCACAGCGAAATCGCCGGGGCTTGCTGCGCCTCGGCGAGGTCGCAGGCGTTGCGCAGGAGACGTCGCCCAGCGCCGAGGCCCCTGTAGCGGGACTCCACAGCAATGAAGAGCTCGGGGATATCCTCCGGGTCGAGGTCGGTGGCCCATTGGGACTCATCGAAAGGATCGGCCTCGGGGTTGCCGGTGTAGGCTGCGCCCTTCGCTTCGGTGGTGTAGTAGCGCAGCCACGCACCACCGACGGGAACGCGGTGGCTGGAGACTGCGATGACGCCGCCGTCGACGTGCGGGGACCATTCATCGACGTACATTCCCACGTCAGGTGTGTGGAAATCCCCGATATGGGCGTCCTCGTCACCGAGGACATCGGCGAGGAAAAGGAGACGGGAGAGGTAGGTACGGTCGTGCTCCTTGGCCAACCGTACGCCGAACTCGGAATCGTTAACGCTCATGCCTTTCGAGGCTACTTGATCTCTGAATTTAGCTACTCACAGAGTGAGCTCGAGGGGCGTTGGTGGATTCTCTATGGTCCAGAGAAGAGTACTCGTGGCGGTGGTGTGGCGTGTAACTCGCGGGTTCAGTAACTCCTCGACTTTCAAGATCGAGCGGAAGGCGTGAATAGCCTCCCTGCGACGTCGTGAGCTTATGAATGGCTCATTGTGGGCCGCGCGGTTTCTGACGCGATTGATTCGCGCTAGATGTTGTTCGACTTCCTTGCGGCGTGTGTGCGGCTCAAATGCCTTGTGCAGCGCAGGAATCCACAACAATTGCTCATGAGCTGCGTCTGTTAAGTGGCGCCAGAATCCAAAGGGGAGCTCGGCGACTAAAGCTCCTGGACTGACATGCTTCGTATGATTGCGTCGCAGAGCTTCCGCTATTGATTGCCGGTTCTTATCGTTCGAATCTATTTGTACTCCGTCGCGCATTCGGTGGAGAGGTGCATTCACTGGTGACTTGGGATCTATAAGCCAATGCTGGTCCCCCAGCCACCACCGTTCCAAAACAGTGTTATAAGAGTTTCTGAGCAGAACTTCGGCGTGTGAGGCGTCGTGGAGAAATGCCATCGCGACGCTGATGTTCCATTCATATAGTGCTAATGCGGCTTCGCCGTCTTGATGAGCAGCATGAAGAAATGGCTCCCAGCGCGGTGTTGAGAGCCATTGCGTAATCCACTGGCTATCCTGATGCGCCACTGCTGCATCCCCCCGGAGCGACAAGTCAGCACCCCGGTAAGTAGTACTCAGCAGGTCAGTGACCCAGAGCAGAGCTCCACCGGGGTATCACGTCATAGAGTAATTAACTGTGCTAATCGAGGCAAGGTTTCTAGCAGTTTTGTACTGCTCTCTGTCGGCAGGGAAGCGTTAGCGAACTACTTGATCTCCAGAATCGGCTCGCCCTTGTTGATCTGCGTGCCGGTGGATACCTTGAGGTCGGTCACGGTGCCGGACTTGTGGGCCTTGACGGGGTTTTCCATCTTCATGGCCTCGAGGACGACGACGACCTCGCCCTCTTCCACTTCCTGGCCTTCCTCGACGGCGACCTTGATGACGCTGCCCTGCATCGGTGCGGTCACGGTGTCACCGGACACGCTTGCCGACGCCCCCTTGCCACGACGCTTCTTCGACTTCTTGCGCTTGCTACCACCGCCCAAGAGCAGGTTGCCCGGCAGGGCCACCTCGATACGGCGGCCGCCCACCTCGACGACGAACTTCTGGGCCGCCTCCTGCTCTTCGTCCTCGGGCGCTTCGGCGGGGTCGACGTATGCGGGGAGCTCGTTAACCCACTCTTCCTCGATCCACTTGGTGTAGACCGTGAAGTTGCCGTCCTCGGCGGTGAAAGCGGGATCGGTGAGGATGGCCTGGTGGAAGGGGATAACTGTGGGCAGGCCCTCGATGCGGTACTCGGCCAGGGCGCGGCGTGCGCGCGCGATGGCGGTGGCACGATCCGGACCCCAGACGATGAGCTTGGCCAGCATAGAGTCGAACTGGCCGCCAATAACGGAACCTTCGCGCACGCCGGAATCCATGCGCACACCCGGACCGGAAGGCTCGGAGTAGGTGACAACCGTGCCGGGCGCCGGCATGAATCCTGCAGCGGCGTCCTCGCCGTTGATGCGGAACTCGATGGCGTGGCCGCGCGGGGCGGGATCCTCGGAGATAGAGAGCTCACGGCCCTCAGCAATGCGGAACTGCTCGCGCACTAGGTCGAAGCCGGTGGTCTCCTCGGTAACGGGGTGCTCCACCTGGAGGCGGGTGTTGACCTCGAGGAAGGAGATGAGGCCGTCCGAACCGACGAGGTATTCCACGGTGCCGGCACCGTAGTAGCCGGCCTCGCGGCAGATGCGCTTGGCCGACTCGTGGATGGAGGCGCGCTGCTCATCGGTAAGGAAGGGGGCAGGGGCCTCCTCGACGAGCTTCTGGAAGCGGCGCTGCAGGGAGCAGTCACGGGTGCCCATGACGACGACGTTGCCGTGCTGGTCGGCGAGGACCTGGGCCTCGACGTGGCGGGCCTTATCCAGGTAGCGCTCGACGAAGCACTCTCCGCGGCCGAAAGCGGTAACGGCCTCGCGGGTGGCGGATTCGAAGAGGTCCTTGATCTCCTCGCGGGTGTGCGCGACCTTCATGCCGCGGCCACCGCCGCCGAAGGCGGCTTTGATGGCAACGGGGAGGCCGTGCTCATCGGCGAAGGCTTCGACTTCTTCTGCACTGGCGACGGGATCCTTGGTGCCCGGTGCCATAGGAGCATCAGCGCGCTCTGCGATGTGGCGGGCGGTGACCTTGTCACCCAGCTCCGCGATGGATTCCGGGGATGGGCCGATCCAGATCAGCCCGGCGTCGATGACGGCCTGAGCAAACTCGGCGTTCTCGGAGAGGAAGCCGTAGCCGGGGTGGATGGCGTCGGCGCCGGATTTGGAGGCGGCGTCGAGAATCTTGCCGAAGTCGAGGTATGACTCCGCGGAAGTCTGGCCGCCGAGTGCAAAGGCTTCGTCGGCAAGCGTGACGAATGGGGCATCGGCATCGGGCTCGGCGTAGACCGCTACGGATGCAATGTTGGCGTCGCGAGCCGCGCGGATAACGCGGACCGCAATCTCACCGCGGTTGGCCACGAGGACCTTGGTGATGTTCTTGGTTTCAACTGCCACGGCAGGAACCCTCCTCCATGATTTGTGATAGGACTGCGTACTATTCTTGCACACCAAAACATGAGGATACCTTCACATCTTGGTTTCGTGTCAAAAAATAAACCCGCACCAGCGCGGATGCGGGCTTATATCGGCGTGTTGCTAGCGCTCAACGGGCATGCGAACCATGTTGCCCCATTCTGCCCACGAGCCGTCGTAGACACGGGGTGCCTCGAATCCGAGCAGGTACTTGAGGACGAACCATGTGTGCGCGGCCTGGGCTCCGACGTGGGAGTAGAGGACGGTCTCCGTTGCTGGCTCGAGCTCACCGTAGTTGACCTTCAACTCGCTCAGCGCGCGGAAGCAGCCGTTCGGGTAAATTGCGCGGTCCCACTCGAGGTTGATGGCGCCGGGAATGTGGCCGTGGGTCATTGTGGTGCCGTAGGCGGACTCACCGGCCCCGGTCTTGTGGGCGGCCTCGCCACAGAACTCCTCTGGGCTGCGGGTGTCAACCACCGTGGCGGAGGAGTCACGCAGCTCGTCGACGAAAATGCGCGAGGATTCCTCGCGGGAAACCTCCGGATAGGAGGAAGCAGAAGGCTCGGGGACCATGAAGGAGGTGTCGCGTTCTTCGGACATCCAGGCGTCCCGTCCACCGTCGAGAAGCCGCACGTCCTCGTGGCCGTAGAGCTCGAAGACCCACAGCGCGAAAGCGGCCCACCAGTTGGACTTGTCGCCGTAGAGGACGACGGTGTCGTCGCGCTCAATACCCTTGGAGCGGAGGAGTGCGGTGAAGTCCTCTGCGCTGATAATGTCCCTCGCTGTGCTGTCGAGCAGCTCAGTTTGGACGTTGATGCGGATCGCGGTGGGGATGTGGCCGATGTCGTAGAGGAGTGAGTCCTCATCAACCTCGATGACGTGGAGGCCGTTGATGCCCAGTCGCGCGGACAGCCACGGTGCGGACACGAGGCGCTCAGGGTGCGCGTATTCCTGGAAAGGGGGATTCGGGTCGAATTCGGCCACGGTCCACCTGCCTTTCTCGTTGAGGGGGAACGTTCGGTTCAACTCTAGCGTGCTGGGCGGACATGTGGTCACGGGGGAGGCGTATTTGTGGTGTTGGATACATTTCTTCTGCAGTTAGCGCTGCTGCACGTTCACTGGTTATAACAAGTGTGCAGGTCAGCGGCCAAAAAGTGCGGTACGCTTGCTTTTTATGCCTTTTCGGGGGTGCTTTTCTAGGTGAGCGCGAGGGTCCAACCTGGGTTATTTTAAGAAGTGACACTCACTAACCCCCTAGTGGAAGGGAATCACTGTGCACAAAGCAATCGTCGTCTTCGAGGTTGAGGGCGGATCCGATAAGCAGATCAACGGACACCGTAAAGACACCATGCCGATCGTCGACTGCATCAAGGATGCAGGCTGGCACGCAGAGGTCGTGTTCTACCGCCCTGAGTGGTCCGAGAAGCTCTTCGAGTACGTATCGGAGAACTTCGATGCCTACATCTCCCGTGTGAATCCGGGCAACATCCCGGGCGGTGAGAAGGGCTACTTCGATCTGCTCACCAAGCTGTCCGAGGCCGGACTGGTCGGCATGTCCACCCCGTACGAGATGATGGCCTATGGTGCCAAGGACGCCCTGGTCAAGCTCAATGACACGGACCTGGTTCCGGCTGACACCGCCGCTTACTACGACGTCGAGTCCTTCCACAAGACCTTCCCGACCTCGCTGTCCTACGGCGAGCGCGTGCTCAAGCAGAACCGTGGCTCCACCGGCTCCGGCATCTGGCGCGTGCGCCTTGCCGACGAGAAACTGGCCGAGTCCGTCGAGCCGGGCACCGCACTGCCGCTCGACACCAAGATCAAGTGCACCGAGGCTGTGGACAACCACACTGAGGAGCGCGAGCTCGGCGAGTTCATGGACTTCTGCGACCAGTACATCGTGGGTGACAACGGCATGCTCGTGGACATGCGCTTCATGCCGCGCATTGTTGAGGGCGAGATCCGCATTCTTCTGGTGGGCCCGGACCCGGTCTTCGTGGTGCACAAGAAGCCGGCTGAGGGCGGCGACGCCTTCTCCGCCACCCTGTTCTCCGGTGCCAAGTACACCTACCAGAAGCCGGAGGAGTGGCAGGAGCTCGTCGACATGTTCGCTGAGGTCCGCCCGGTCATCGCTGAGAAGCTCGGTGGCGACAACATCCCGCTGATCTGGACCGCGGACTTCATGCTGGCTGACGGCGAGAACGGCGAGGACACCTACGTCCTTGGTGAAATCAACTGCTCCTGCGTGGGCTTCACCTCTGAGCTGGACATGGGCATCCAGGAGAAGGTGGCTGCTGAGGCGATCAAGCGCGTGGAGGCCAAGCACGCCTAAGCGCGTTGCTGTGCACTAGCCTTTGAGCACAAGCTTGTGATTGTTCCCCCGCCTGCGGCGGGGGAACTGTCGTTTTCTGGGGCGTGTTCCCCAAGCCGCGCTGCCGGTGAGCGAGATCTCAGGTACGTTCGGAGGGGTAAAAATTACGCCAGTGTAGTGCTGTAGCGCGCTGCGAATTTCGATGATTCTCCGAAAGGTCTAACGAAAAATGACGAACCCCAACCAGTTTGGTGAGAACGGCGACAACAGCGATAACCACGTCAACGGTTCCAACGGTGAGAACGCCGGGAACAACGGTTACGGCAGCTTCGGCGGTTACGATAACTCCCAGTCAGGCAACGATGACGCTGCGTCCGCGTGGGGTAGCCAGGCATCGAACTCCGGTTTCGGCTGGGGTGGCCAGGCAGGATACGGCGACTACTCCGAGGGCTCCGCCGACTCGTCTGGATTCGGTTATTCCGCTCCCCAGGGTGCGCAGCCGGATGCTGAGAATCGCGGCTTTGACGCGTCCGGTTCGGGCTTTAATGCGTCCTCCGATTCCGCCGCGGACTCGGCCTATGATTCGGCGAAGAACAGCACGGAGTCGGGCACCGAGCACACTTCCAGCTCCTCTGCCCCTGCTTCCGAAACCTTCGGCGGGCAGGATTCCCAAGCCTCTCACGGTACCTTTGGCGCTTCCTACGGCTCGTACAATGCCGACAGCGACGCGGGTGCGGCGCAGAACTCCAGCGCCGAGCACAACGCTGGCACCGATCACAATGCTGGCGCTCACAATGCTGGCGCTGATCACGCTGCGGACTCCGTGAACTCGAACCAAAGCTATGGCGGCCAGAACTACGGTAATCAGGGCTACGACAACCAGGGTTATGGCAGCCAGGGATTTTCTAACCAGAGCTATGGATACGGCACCCCGTCGGAGTCGCACCAAGACCATGGCTTTGGTCAGCAGTCGGGAGAGGGCTTTGGAACCCCGGTTTCCCACTCCAACTCCGGCTTTGGTGGCTACCCCCAACAGAACCAAGGATTTGGGGCACAAGGCCAGCAAGGTTTCGGCGCCCAAGAGCAGCAGGCTTTCGGCACGCAGGATCAGCAGGGCTTTGGTCAGCAAAACAACTCGCCCTTTGCCGCCTCCCCGCAGCAGGACTACCCACAGCAGAATTCACAGGGCGGCAGCCCCTCCAAGGGCGCTGGCTTCTTCAAGGCGTTGTTTGACTTCTCCTTCAATGACTTCGTCACCCTGAAGTTCTCCTCCTTCATCTACCTGCTGCTCGTCATCGTGGCAGGGGCAGCATGGGCGGGAATGATCCTCTTCTCCTTCTTTGCTTTCGCTGACAGCTTTCTCATCGGATTCTTGACGTTCCTTGGCGCTGTCATCGGTGGCGGAATCGCGTTCCTTTTCTACGTCATTCAGTTCCGCTTGATCTTGGAGTTCTTCGTGGCGAACATCCGCACCGCGCAGAACACCGGAGACCTTGTCTCTCAGGCGGATAGCGATAGCGATAAGGAATAGGTAGTCTCACGAGCTGCGCTTTTCGCAGACACGCTAATCCCGCGGCCTCAAATGTGAGGTCCGCGGGATTTTTACATGGAGGAGGGGCTGCCTGTCTGAGAATTCCGGTAGCCACCACAGTTGGTTTCAGTCATATGGTTCAGGTCAGATGGTTCATGTGCCCCCAAACAAACCATCTGTGGCCTCCTAGATGGTTTACTTGCCCCCAACTAAACCTTTTGAGTAGAACCAGGTGACTAGAACCATGTGCTTAATCCAGTAGCGTAGCGACGCACTCGGGGTCGGCATCGGAGAGCATCTGGCGGATGCGGTCATATTCTGCGTCCTCACCGATGGCCTTCGCAGCATGGCCCAGTGCGGCAATCGCGCGCAGTACGCCTTGGTTGGGCTCATGGGAGAAGGGGACTGGGCCCCAGCCCTTCCACCCATTGCCGCGCAGGCGGTCGAGGCTGCGGTGGTAGCCGGTGCGCGCATAGGCGTAGGCGGTGATGAATGCGGTGGGCTCAGCGCCCTTGTTCTTGTCTAGTTCTTGCTCCGCCAGCAGCGCCCAGAGCAGCGGGGAATCTGGGTGGGCGACAATTCCCGCGGTGAGATCAGCGGTGCTGTCAGCACCCGGATCGGCGGGCAGATTGATGGGTGGGGGAGCGAGCATGTCTTTCATTTCCATGCCGCCCCACTCTAGCCATGTGGCAGTGAGGCCACCAGAGGGGGCGAGCTTGGATACGACTAGTCGAGGCTAAGGCTGAGGTCCGACTGGCGCCGCGAAGGCTTTGAAGCGTTCGTATACGTCATAAGGGTTACTCGAGAACTGGGAGGGAATTGAACTCGGCTGCTTTAGGTAGTGCGCGTAAGACTGAACCCGCCACTATCAAGCAAGAGATAACCGAGCACATAACACATAGTGCCATGCTTGCCTGAAAACCAATTGCAGAAAGAAGAACGCCTGCGCTGGCGGAGGCGATAATTGGTAGTAATCCCATCATCAGGCGTGCTCCCGCCGAGCACTTACCTATCTTTTCAGGGGGTGCAGATAACGCAAGTAGTCCACCAGAGTACGAGTTACATGCGATCGAGGGAATGACGATGAAAAATGCTGCGATTGCGATCAGCAGCCAATAATGGGAAAACACGAGAAGAAATATGTACCACATTAATTCCCAGAGCATGGTTGCTCGGATTATGTTTCTTCCAGGTAATCGCTTGATGAGGTGGTCCTGAAAAAATCCTCCAACAATCATGCCTAGGGTAAACATGATTGAAGTTAAGCCGATTATCCAGCTATCAACTTTAAGATAGGCCAACCATAGATCTATGGACGCGATGAGGAAAAAATTGGCAAAATTCGAGCATAAATCGATGCTGAAAATTGCCCGGAGCACCGGATATTTCCAAATCCAAGCCAAAGAATATTTGCTATCGGACCAGAACTCTGTAAATGAATACTTCTGGTCACTGATTGTTTCACCTAGGTTTGCATTGATGCTCCTTGAAGCATATACGGGACCAAGCCCTGACAGGGCTTGCGTTATAAAAGGAATAACCGGCGCCAGTCCGTAAAGGAGGCCTCCCAAGGGTAATCCCACCATCCAGATAATGTTGTCTCGAGTTTGGTTACGGCCTTGTGCTTGGACAAGTAGATTCTCTGGGATGATGAATCTCAGAATGGCATTGGTTAGCCCTCCGAAGGTGCCTGTAATCATCCCAGCAAATAAGCTGAAGAAGAATAAGGAGATGAAGGTGAATTTACCCAGGCAGAGGAGGAGGGAAAAGGAAGACCAGATAGCAATCTGACTCAGGCCGTAAAGGAGAAGCAGATTCTTCTTATCGAAGCGATCAATGATCATTCCGGCTGGGATGGTCATGATCAAGGAGCCAGCTGAGCTTGCTGCTCCGATGAGACCTGCTTGGCTTAGACTTCCAGTGAGGTGGAAGCTCGCAAGTGAAACAGGGATGGCAATGAGGGATGAACCCAAAGCGCTTGTTGTGTCGGCGAAGAACCACCGTAAGTAATCGGGATGACTCTTGCGTACAATAGTCCAAAAATTTCCACCAGTAGTATTGTGATCTTGCATCGGTTCTCTCTATGTTTTGACAACCGCGACTGGAAACTCATGCGCGCAGCATGAACCCAGCGTCGGATTTTCGAGGTAGACAATTCTCTCGGCGGTGAAATATTGACCCGTCGAAAGCAGCGGTGTGTCAAATAGAAATTACTGATGCAGCAATGAGGACATGGTGTACTCCAAATTCCTTACTTAAGCTCTGTGCGAGTTCCTGAAGCGATTTAAAACCTGTAGATTGCAGGATATAATTCCGCTCTCTCGCATGCAGTGAAATGTGAATCACATAATATCGGTGATTAAAAATCCAGTCAATAGGTTTGATTAAACCCAGAAGCCGGAAACGTTGAGCCCAAAGGAATACAGCGCGCGGCGCAGCACCGGCAGTGAAAGCCCGATGACGGAGGAAGGATCGCCCTCAATGCGGTCGATGAACCAGCCGCCGAGGGCCTCCAAGGTAAAGGCGCCGGCGCATTCCAGCGGCTCGCCCGTGCGGGCGTAGGCCTCGATATCGGCGTCCGAGGCCTGGGCAAAGTGCACCGTGGTGCGTGAGGCTTCAACGAAGCGCTCCTCGCCGTAGAGCACGCAATGTCCGGTGATGAGCTCCGCGGCACGGCCGGCCTGCGCGTGCCAGCGCTCCACGGTGGCCTCGGGGGTGTGGGGTTTGCCTTGGAGGGAGCCGTCGAGAAGCAGCATGGAATCCCCACCCGCCACGACGTCCTCGGGATAGTCGGGGGCGATGGCCTCGGCCTTAGCCGTGGCGAGGGCACAGACGATCTCGGCGGGCTCAGCACCCGCCAGGCGCTCCTCGATGGCGCGCTCGTCCACGTGGGCCGGGGCGATGATGGGCTCCACGCCCGCGCCCCGCAGGATGGACAGGCGGGACGGGGATTGGGATGCCAGAACCAGGCGCATGCGCTTAGTAGTAGCGGACGTTGCGGAAGGCGGACGGGTTGAACACATCGCCCGGCTGACCCCACAGGTCGCGCTCGGAGCGGATATCGGCGGCCTTGGCGCGCGCCTCAGAGTCGAGCTGGCTGAGCACCGTGGACAGGGCCGCCACCTCAGCGTCGGTGGGGTTGCCGCGCAGAACGGTAAACAGGGAAGCGGTCATTGGACACCTCTACAAAACGATATTGCCGTGCTTCTTCGGCAGGGTCGGAATAATCTTGCGATCCAGCAGACGCAGGCCCTCGATGAGGGAGCCGCGCGTGGCTGCCGGGGTAATAACGGAATCGACGAGACCGCGCTCAGCGGCCTGGTACGGGGTCAGGTAGGTGGCGGCCTCCTCCTCGCTCAGCTCTAGCTCGGAGGCCAGTGCGGGGGCATCGGCCACGGCGATCTCGGCCGTCGGCCACGCATAGGACAGGTCCGCGCCGAGCTCCTTGGAGCCGAAGGCGATGTATCCGGTACCGTGCGCGCGGCGGACGATGACGCTGATCTTGCCCACGCTCGCCGCGGAGTAGGCGTGCACCAGCTTGGCCAGCGCTGCCTTCTCCACGTCCAGTGCCGGAGTATCGACGAACTCGATGATGGGAGTATTGAAGGCATCGCAGAGGCGGATGAAACGCGCGGCCTTGGCGGCAGCTTCCGCGTCGAGGGTGTCGCGGTTGGCGATGAAGCCCACCGTGCGGCCCTCCACGCGGCCGAAGCCGGTGAAGACACCGCGCACCTGGGCGCCGAGCTCGAAAACATCCTCACAGGTGGCGGTGACCACGTCGGCGAGATCGACGGCGCCGTCATCGCCCACGAGGGTATCGAGGGCGTGGTCGGCGTCGGTGATGTTCTCCTCCACCGAACCCGACACGATGGTGGCCTCGGTGCGGGGAGCGGCGGCACGGTTATTGGAAGGCAGGTAGGAGAGCACGCGCTTGGCGACGCTCACCTCGTGCTCCCCGTCCGCCTGCAGGTCACCGTCCGGAGCGATGACTACATCGGACAACGCGGCTACGAGCGAGGCCTCCTTCGAGTCTGCGTAGACCGCCGTGACCTGCGGGATGAGGCCGGAAGCGGTGGTAGCGCGGGCCAGGATGCGGGCCTGCATGGCGGAGGAGACGATGCCTTCCTGGGCGCGGGGCTTGTCGCTGGCGACGAGCGCGACGATGGGCACGCCGGTCTTAATGGCGAGGTCGTAGAGCTTGGTGACCTTTTCACCGTAGACCTCGCCCATGGTGCCGTCGAACAGCGAGGCATCCTGCGCATAAGCGCAGACCTTGCGGCCGTCCACGGTGCCGAAACCGGTGACGACACCGTCGGTGTAGGGACGGACGTGCTCGCGGCCGAACTCGGTGGAGCGGTGGCGAGCAAGCGCGTCGGTCTCTACGAAGGATCCGGCATCGAAGAGCGCCTCGATGGCGCTGCGAGCCGCAGGGACCTCTCCCTGCGGCGCACGGGACTCGGTGAGCTTGGCGCTGAGGTCCTCGATCTTGCCAGCGGTCGTCTTCAAGTCAGTCATGGGACACTAGTGTAATACAGTGCGTCTTCTGTACTAATCTGTGCCGATCCGAGTGCGCGTTAGAGCGGGATGTTGCCGTGCTTACGCGCCGGGCGCGCGACGTTCTTGTCGGCGAAGAAGCGCAAGTTTTTGGCAATTGCACTGCGGGTTTCGGAGGGGAGAATGACGGCGTCGATAAGCCCGCGCTCCGCTGCCTTATACGGGTTGAGCATGTGGTCTTCATACTCGCGCTCGAAGGACTTGGTCAGCTCAGCCACGTCGAGGCCCTTTTCGTGGGCAGCCTTGATCTCCTTGCGGTAGATAAAACCGACGGCGCCGGCAGCGCCCATGACCGCGATCTGGGCCGTGGGCCACGCCAGGTTGACGTCCGCGCCGAGACCCTTGGAACCCATCACGCAGTAGGCACCACCGTAGGCCTTGCGCAGGGTGACGGTGATCTTCGGAACCGTGGCCTCAGCGTAGGCGTAGAGAAGCTTGGCGCCGCGGCGCAGGATGCCATCGTGTTCCTGATCGGCGCCGGGGAGGAAGCCGGGAACGTCGACCAGCATGATGATCGGGATGTTAAAGGCATCGCAGGTGCGCACGAAGCGTGCGGCCTTTTCGGAGGAATCAATGTCGAGGCAGCCGGCGAAAACCTGCGGTTGGTTGGCCACAAAGCCTACGGTCTGGCCCTCGATGCGGCCGAAGGCGGTCACCACGTTATCGGCGCGGTCGGCCTGGATCTCTAGGTAATCGCCGTCATCGGTGAGGGTTTCGATGACTTCCTTGACGTCATAGGGCTGGTTCGGGGAGTCCGGGATGATTTCATCCAGCAGCAGGTCATTGGCAGTCTCTTCGCCCAGCTCCTCGTAGGGCTCAGCCGGGGTCAGCTGGCGGTTATTGGAAGGCAGGTAGGTCAGCAGGTCGTGGACCCAATCCAGTGCTTCCTCGTCGCTAGAAGCGGTGTAGTGCGAGGTGCCCGACTTGTGCATGTGGACTCCGGCGCCGCCGAGTTCCTCTTGGGAGATCTCCTCGCCGGTGACGGTCTTGATGACGTCGGGCCCGGTGACGAACATCTTGGACTTCTCATCCACCATCACGACGAAGTCGGTCAGCGCAGGGGAGTAGGCGTTGCCGCCGGCGCAGGCGCCCATGATGACGGAGATCTGCGGGACGACGCCGGAGGCCTTGACGTTTTGGTAGAAGGTCTTGGCAATCCAGTCCAGGGAGACGGCACCGTCCTGGATTCGGGCGCCGGCACCTTCGTACAGGCCGATGAGTGGACGACCGGTAGTGATGGACAGCTCCATGATCTTGATCATCTTCTCGCCGTAGACCTCGCCGAGGGCGCCTCCGAAGACGGTTCCGTCCTGGGAGAAGATGCAGACCTCGCGGCCGTCGATGGTGCCCCAGCCGGTGACGATGCCGTCAGTGACCGGGCGCTTCTTGCCCATACCGAAGTCCGTGGTGCGGTGCACGGCGAGCATGTCAGTCTCGACGAAGGAACCTTCATCGAGGAGGTAGTCCAAGCGATCCCGGGCGGTGAGGCGGCCCTGGGCGCGGACCTTTTCGTGGGCCTGTTCGCCCATGGGCTGCGCCGCTGCTTCGCGACGCCTCTTCAGTTCAGCGATCTTGCCTGCGGTGGTGTCGGCGCTCAGGGAGTCAAGCTCCGACAAATGTGAGGAAATAGTCATGTTTCGACAGTGTAGAGAAGTTTTGTATAGGAATGTATAGCGGCACGCGGGTGATTTCTCTCACAGTTCACGTTTGTGCAGGTGAATGGTGGTGTAAAAGGTGAGGGAATCCTCGCATACGGCGCGTCGGGTGCATGTGGGTCAGTGTAGTGGGTGTGTAGTGAGGGGCGTCGAAAGGTGACTCAATGAAAAAGCCTCGCCCCGTAAAAGGGGGCGAGGCTTAGGTTATGTGGTTTTATTCGGGGGTGTCTGCCAGCCAACCGAGGCTGTAGAGGAAGAGTTCGGCATCTACGAGATCCTCTTCCTTGGGGAAGGTGCCCGTAAGTGTGGCGTAGGACTCTTCGATGTCCGTGTGGGTGGCTGGGATGAGACCGTGCTTGAGCAGATCTTCAGCGATGTGCGACACCAGTGGCGCCGGGTGCACCGTGTCAAGGTTGATTCCGGTGGCACTCTTGAATTCGTTAGTGATGGCGGAAAGGAATCCGGTCAGGGTATTCATTTGGCTCACCTCTCTATTTCTTGTCGTAATGATGCGGCTGTCCGCATCATGGGGTTGAACCAACTATATAGGTAAAATCCTCCAAAAGCTAGCTTTCGTTCACGGCGGGTTAACTTTTAGTTAACCTAGCGGGAAATGTGAGGTGAGTTACGAAGTGTCTTTTAGGCCTCTACAGGCAGCCAAGCGTAGCCATAGGGGCCCAGCTCCACAGGGCCTAAGTCGACGGTCTGATCCGTGAAGTTGTGCAGGCACAACAACTCACCGCGCTGGAATCCCAGCACGCCCGCATAGCCGGTCTCTACGGCCTCAAAGGGCGCGGTACCGAGCTCCGGATGTGCCTTACGCTGCTGGATCAGCCCGCGCAGGCGGTGGAGGAGCGAGTCATCGTCGGCAAGCTGCTCCTCTACCGAAACCCCTACGCCGCCGACGATGGGCCGGCGCGGGTGGGCGGACGTAGTGAAGCCTGCACCCTCGCCCGGCTCCCACTGCATGGGCGTGCGCACAGCATCGCGGTCAGGCAGCTCGGGGGCATCGTTCATCCCAATCTCATCGCCGTAGTACAGAAAGGGAGCGCCCGGCAGGGTCATGAGTAGTGAATAAAAAAGCTCAATCTTGCGGTAATCATTGCCCAGCAGCGGGGCAAGGCGCCGCGCGATGCCCACGTGGGCGCGCATCTGATCATCGGGCAGGTAGTGCTCGTACATGATCGCGCGCTGGTCCGCGTTGACCATCTCTAGGGTCAGCTCGTCGTGGTTGCGCAGGAAGGTTCCCCACTGGCAGCCTTCGGGCAGTTCCGGAAGCTCCGCCATGATGTCGTAGACCGGTGTGGCATCACCCAGCGCCAGCGCCTGGTAAAGCCGCGGCATCACTGGGAAGTTGAAGACCATGTGGAAGCGGTTGCCCGTGCCGTAGAACTCCATGGTTTCCACCGGTGGCTGGTTGGCCTCCGCGATCATGATGGCCTCGGGGTAGTTCTCGTTGATGAAGGCGCGGACCTTCTCCACAAATTCGACCGTCTCCGGCAGAGACTCGCCGCCCAGTCCATCGCGTTCGTAGAGGTAGGCGATGGCATCGAGGCGGAAGCCATCCACCCCCTTGTCCAACCAGAAGGAGAGGATCTTGAAAATTTCCTCGTGGACTTTCGGGTTGTCGTAGTTCAGGTCCGGCTGGTGGGAGTAGAAGCGGTGGAAGTAAAACTGCTTGCGCTCTGGGTCCCAGGCCCAATTCGAGGTCTCCGTATCGGTGAAGATGATGCGGATCTCGGGGTAGCGCAGGGGATCATCGCCCCACACATAATAGTCCCCATAGGGCCCTTCCGGATCGGTTCGGGAGGCTTGGAACCACGGGTGATCGGTAGAGGTGTGGTTAAACGCGAGATCCGTCATGAGGCGCATGCCGCGCGCGTGGAGCTCGGCGACGAGCTCGTCAAAGTCCTCCATCGTGCCGTAGTCAGGGTGGATGGAGTAGTAATCGGCGATGTCATAGCCGTCATCGCGCAGCGGGGAAGCATAGAACGGGGAAAGCCACAGGCAGTCGACGCCGAGCCACTTGAGGTAGTCGAGCTTCTCAATAACCCCGCGCAGCGTGCCCACGCCTTCGCCGGTGGTGTCCTTGTACGAGCCCACGAGGGCCTGGTAGAAAATGGCGTTGTCGTGCCAGCTCATCGGAGATCCTTCCGTTTAGCCCGCCACAGCAGATACTCCGTCAGGCATAGTGCGCCCGCGAGGAGCCCCGGCCAGATGGCGGGGGAGGGGTGAAAAAGATTCAGAACTGCCTGCACCAGCGCCAGGAAGGCGAAGAAGCCAACGAATCCCAGCGCGGTGTCCCACAGCAGTGCGCGGCGCATTAGGCCTTAACACCTCCGGCGGTGAGGCCGGCGACGATGCGGTGCTGGAAGATGAGCACCATGATGATCAGCGGAACCGTCACCAGCGCGCCCGCAGCCATGGTGGCGGCGTAGGGGTACTCGAAGGCTGAGGGGCCGGAGAAGCGCGCGATGGCCACGGTCACCGGCTCGGTAGCGGTGGTGGAGAGCTGCTTAGCCAGCATGAACTCGTTCCACGTCGTGATGAAGGCGATGATGGCCGTGGTAAACAGTGCCGGTGCAGCCAAGGGCAAAAGTACGAGGCGGAAGGCCTGACCGCGGGAGGCACCGTCCACGCGAGCGGCCTCCTCCAATTCCCAGGGCAGCTGGCGGAAGAAGCTCAGCAGCGTGTAGACCGTCAGGGGCAGCGCGAAGGAGATATTCGGGATGATCATCGCGCGGTAGGTACCGATCCATTCGAGGTTGCCGAATAGCTGGAATAGCGGGGTTACCAGCGCGATGGCCGGGAACATCGAGGCGGCCAGAATGATGCCGGTGACAATGCCCTTGCCCGGGAAGTCATAGCGCGCCAAGGCATAGGCGGTAAACACGCCGATGAGGACCGCCACCGCGGTCGTGACCAAGGAAATGATCAAAGAGTTCCCCAGCGCATTGAGGAAGTCATTGCCCTTGTCCGTGGCTAGGGCGTCCCGGAAGTTATCCAGGGTTACGTGCGTGGGCCACGGGGTGGTGTCGAAGGTATGGGACTTGTGCCGCAGGGCGGTGACGACCATCCAATAGAAGGGTGCGAGCCCCCAGAACATGATGAAGAGGATGCCTAGGTAATGGCCGATCTTTTTCATGACTTCTTCTCCTTCTTCTGGCGGGCAGTACCGGAGACATCAGCGCCGAGGAAGCGCACCAAGATGAACGCGACGGTGAAGATAAGCAGGAAGATGAGCGTGGACAGTGCGGAGGCCGAGTTGAAATGCCCCTGGCGCATGTCCTCCACGACGAGCTGGGAAATGGTTGCCGTCGGGGAGTTAGAGGAAGCAGAGATCATGATGACCGGCAGGTCGTACATGCGTAGTGCATCCAGCGTGCGGAAGAGGATCGCCACCATGAGCGCCGGGCGTACCAGCGGCAGGGTGATGGTGAAGAAGGTTTGGATGCGCGATGCGCCGTCGACGCGGGCGGCGTCGTAGACATCGCGCGGAATCATCTGCAAACCAGCCAAAACGAGCAACGCCATGAAGGGGGCGGTCTTCCACACATCGGCGATAATCACCGCGAGACGGGCATAAAACGGGTCTGTGGTCCACGCGATGCGCGTGCCGACGAGCGCGTTGACGATGCCATCCGGGGCGAACATGAACTGCCACAGCTTCGCAGTGACTGCGGTGGGAATGGCCCAGGGGACAAGCACCGCCGCGCGCACGAGGCCGCGACCGCGGTACTCGCCGTTCATCACCAGCGCCATGAACATGCCCAGGATGGTCTCCAGGGCAACCGTGACCACGGTGAAAAAGAGAGTGATCTTCACAGCCGGCCAGAAATCGGTGGCAATGACACCATCAGGGCACGCGGTGGCCTGGCCAGTGGCAGACATGCAGCGATTGGTAATCCAGTACAGGTAGTTTTCAAGACCGGCGAAGGAGCCTTCCTCGAACACTCCCGTGGTGGGGTTAAGCCGTTTGTTGCCCTGGAAGGACAACATCACAGCGCGCACAATGGGGTAGCCGATGACCACAGCCAGCGCTATCAGTGCCGGTGCGATGAGTGCGGCCACACGCAGGTACTGTCTGCGGGGCTGCACGGTAGGCGGTGCTCCAGCCATGCGGTGCCTGCCTTTCTAACTCATAGGGGGAGAAGGGGTTTAACGGGGGTTGGGGAAATCATAGCGGGTAGCCCGGACTTCCTCTGGGCGAAAAGAGCCCGGATCGCAGAAGGAGGCGCGGGCAAGTCACGTGGACTTACTCGCGCCCCCATGCACGCTGGGAAATTAACCCTGCGAAGCGGCTTCGATGGCTGCCTTCATATCCTTCGTGGCGTCATCGACGGACTTGCCTGCGGTGAGCGCCGCGTAGGCGTTATCCTGAACCGCCTTGGAGATGGCGGTGTAGAACGGGGAGACCGGACGCGGTGCGGCGTTCTCTAGGGATTCCTTCAGAGCCGGCAGGTACGGGAACTCTTCGACGAGGGAGTCATCGTCGTAGATGGAAGCCAGCACCGGCGGGAAGGAAGCCTCGGCGAAGGACTTCTGGTTCTCCTCGTTGATGATGAACTTCATGAAGTCCAGGGCCGTAGCCTTGTGCTCGGAGTTGATATTGATGCCGTTGTTGTAGCCACCGAGGGTAGACACACCGACGCCGTCCTTGCCCACCAGCGGCTGGACCTCAAACCTCACGCCAGCCTCTTCGGCGTTGGTGTACATGTACGGCCAGTTGATGGCAAAAGCGGTCTTGCCCTCAGTGAAAGCAAGGTTGGTCTCCTCCTCCGTTGTGGCGGTGGAGTCCTTGGAGATGGTGCCGTCCTCGTAGGCGTCGACAAGCGCCTGCAGGCCTTCCTTCGCCTCGTCCGAGTCAACGGCGACGTTGCCCTCGTCATCCAGGATGGAGCCGCCCCAGCCCTCGATGAAGCCGGCGGTGTTCACAGTGAGACCCTCGTACTGCTTGAGCTGGGTGGTCAGGCAGGAAGCATCATCCTTGATGGCCTCACAAGCAGAAGCGATGTCGTCGAACTTCTCCGGAGCCTTGTCCGCCAACTCGGTGTTGCGGAAGAGCAGCTGGCCGTTGGTGTTCTGCGGCAGCGCGTAGAGAGTGTCGTTGTAGGTGGCGGATTCCACGGTGGGCTCCAGCAGTCCGGAGGTATCCACCTCGAGGTCACCGGTCAACGGTGCCAGCCACTGGTTAGCGGCGAAGTCCGCGGTCCAGACCACGTCCAGCGCCATGACATCGTAGTCAGAGTTGCCCGCCTGCAGGGACTGCACGAGGGTCTCGCGCTGAGCGTCGGCCTCGCCGGCGAGCTCCTTGAGCTCGACCTTCTCATCTGGGTGCTCGGCGTTCCATGCCTCGATGATGGGCGTGATCTTGTCGGTATCGTTCTTGCCCATGGCAAAGGTGATGGGGCCGCGGCCGTCACCATCGGTCGAGGAGGCATCGGAGCCAGCGCTTGACGACGATCCCTCGTCGCTCGACGAGCAACCCGCCAAGGTCAGAGCAAGGGCAGCGGTGGTAACGACTACGCCGCGGCGGACAGAGCGCAGCGAGCTAGGGAGGAACGGCTTCTTCATGGAGTATTCACCTTTCGGAAAACTTCTGGTGACTTCAAAATAGGGGATCACCCCCACAGTGCACGTGGTTTTGACGTTTAATTCACTCAAAATGGGGGTAAAACTACCCCTGATTCTTCTTAAACCTCGATGCGCTGTCCGGTTTCAGGATCGAAGCGGTGCGCCTCCCGGGGGTTGAAGGTGAGGACGACGTTGTCCCCGCGCTGTGGAACGTTATCGCTCGCGCGGGCAACGAAGCGCTGCTCACCCACCATGACGTAGACGAAGGACTCGGAGCCTAGCTCTTCTACGAATTCCACGGTGCCTTGGAAGCCCACCGGTCCCTTGTTGATGAACATCTTCTCTGGGCGAACGCCGACGCGGCCGCCGTTGTAGTCGAAGATGTTCATCGCGGGGGAGCCAATGAAGCCTGCGACGAATTCGTTAGCGGGGGCGTCGTACAGCTCGCGCGGCGGTGCAACCTGCTGCAGGACACCGTCCTTGAGCACGGCGACGCGGTCCCCCATGGTCATGGCCTCCACTTGGTCGTGGGTGACGTAGACGGTGGTGGTGCCGAGGCGCTGCTGGAGGCTGGCCAGCTCCGCACGGGTTTGCACACGCAGCTTGGCATCCAGGTTAGACAGCGGCTCATCCATGAGGAAGGCCTTGGGCTCGCGCACGATGGCGCGGCCCATGGCGACGCGCTGGCGCTGGCCACCGGATAGATCCTTCGGCTTACGCTCCAGGTACTCCGTTAACCCTAGGGTCTTCGCGGCTTCCTCTACCTTGGCTTTGATTTCAGCCTTGGGCATCTTGGCCAGCTTGAGGGCGAAGCCCATGTTCTGGGCCACGGTGAGGTGCGGGTAGAGGGCGTAGTTCTGGAAGACCATGGCGATATCGCGCTCGCCGGGCTCGAGCCCCGTGACGTCTTTACCATCGATGAGGATGCGGCCGCTGGAGACCGGTTCAAGCCCTGCGAGGGCGCGCAGGGTGGTGGACTTACCGCAGCCGGACGGGCCGACGAGGACTAGAAACTCGCCATCCGCGATCTCGAGATTGAGGTCTTTGACCGTGGGGTTCTCGGCGCGGGGATAGGTGATGCCGACGTTCTCAAAAGTGACCTTTGCCATGCACATACACTAGCACCCGCTGCGGACACAGTGCGCGTGGTCGAGTACTAACGGCGGGTAGGGTTGGCAGTATGACAGCTCTAAATCTTGACCGCATCCGCGAAGCTCTCGACGGTGATTATTCCGTCATCGACTACACCGAGTCCACCGGCTCGACCAATACCGATCTCATGGAGGCGGAGAAGGTTGCCGATGGCACCGTGCTGCTCGCCAACGAGCAGGTGTCCGGCAAAGGCCGCTTGGGCCGTCAGTGGGTGAGCCCGGCTGGTTCCCAGCTCATTTTCTCCGTGCTCATCCTTCCGGATTCGCTCGATCACTTGGGCACCCTGCCTCTAGCCGCAGGTTTGGCCGTGACGGATACCGTCGAGGGAGCGGTACTCAAGTGGCCGAATGACGTGCAGATCGACGGCAAGAAGCTCTGCGGCATCCTCGCGGAGGCCGGTCCGGTGGGTGAGGCCTTCAAGTCTGCACCTAAGACGGAGGTCTCCAAGGCAGAAGTCAACAAGGCAGAGATCAATAAGGCTGAAATAAACAAAGCTGAAGTGAATAAGGCCGAAATCGCCCCGAAGACCGAGGCCGCTAATTCGCCTTCAGCCCGCGTGGTCGTGGGCATGGGCATCAACGTGACGTTGACGAGGGAGGAACTGCCCATCGAGGCCGCAACCTCCCTCTCACTCGAGGGGCTTGATACCGACCGCACCGAGCTGGCCATCACCGTGCTGAAGAACCTGCGCCACCGCATCACCCAGTGGGAGCAGCAGGATCCGCAGCTCATGGCTGATTACCGCAAGGTTTGTTCTTCGATTGGTCAGGAAGTCCGCCTCGAAGCCCCGACGGGCGATGTGACCGGCACTGTTGAGGGCGTGGCGGACGACGGCCGCATCAACGTCGGCGGTGAGTACTACTCCGCGGGTGATGTCATCCACCTGCGCCCAGCTGGTCAGTAGCGAGTTGGGAGTGCGTGCTTTTTGGAAGGATCGAAAGGTGTTTTAAAAGGGCACGCCGGAGCGAAAGATCACATTGGAAAACGGCGTCGTTGACCCAGTACGCACCACGAAAGAGGCGTCGGCGACTTGACGTTTGAGCTCCTCGTGCGCGACTTCCGTAAGTGGGATGCTGGGAAGCAGCGTCCGAACCTCTGGCGGAGTGGCATCCGCAATCGTGGCTGCCTCTACTACCACTTCGGCGAGTAACGCGGAAAGCGTATCGCCGAAGGAAGGGATGCCAAAGGTTAACGTCAAATCAATAACTGTCACATCCTGCGGTATGGGAAGCCCGCAATCCGCGATAACAAAAGTATCGGTGTGCCCAAGGCGCGCAACGGCGCTGGCGAGTGCAGGGTTGAGGATTCCAGATTTACGCATTGTCCACCTCCGGTAAGCGTGAAGAAGTAGTTGGGTAAGAAGGCTGTGCTCCATTGCCGGTTGTAGCGAATGCTCCGACGCGGGCAGCGAATGAGGCCGCATCGATGAGTGAGTCGCCCTGCAAGAGTCGGGAGCACAACGCGCCGGCGAAGGCGTCGCCAGCACCGGTGGTATCTATGGTGGTCACGCGTGGGGTAGGTATATCCGTGCCGCCTTCTGGGGTGGCTACGTACGCTCCACGCGCGCCAAGGGTTAAGACTACGGAGCGGAAGCCAGCCTCAATAAGTCGGTGAGCAAGCTCGTGAGGGGTGCCATCGGAGGGAAGGCCGAGCTGCTCCAAAATGAGACCAGCCTCGTGCTCATTGGCAAGAAGCGGATTGGCTTGCAGCAGGCTTTCACGGTCGACTTGGACAACAGGGGCGAGGTTAACCACAACGCGTCCATTGCTGTGTTCTACTGCGGCTTGAAAACCGGAAGCAGGGATTTCACCTTGTAGGAGAACAATGTCGGCATCGGCGATGGTGGAGGCGCGAGCGGCGACAAAATCTGAGTCGACTTGAGCGTTAGCGCCGGGGGAAATGACGATGGTGTTCTCGCCGTCGGCGGAAACAGTGATGACAGCGAGGCCAGTATTGGTGTCTACCTGCTCTACTGCACTGAGATCGATACCCGAGGTCCGCATGTAATGCATAGCGGGTTCCGCATAGGGATCAGACCCTACGGCGCCAACGAAAGCGACATGCGCACCAAGTTGGGCCGCGGCCACTGCCTGGTTTGCGCCCTTGCCCCCGGCTAGGATTTCACCGCCAGAACCCAGCAGGGTCTCACCGGGCTGAGGGTGGCGCTCGGCGTGGACGATGAGATCGGCATTGATAGAACCGACGACAGTTAACTTGCTCATTGGAATTCCTCTACGTTGTCGCGGGTAACGGTGATGACTTCTACGGGGACAGATTTCTGTGCCTTTTCACCATGCAGGAGTTGTGCGGCTTGCTCGATGGCGCGGGCACCGAGCTCGGCTGGTTGCTGAGCGATAGTAGCTTCCAGCTTGCCGTCCTTGACAGCCTTAAGTCCGTCGAAAGTACCGTCAAAGGCCACGATCTTGACCTCGGAACCAGCGCGCGATCCCAGGGCTTCGACGGCGCCAAGGGCCATTTCATCGTTCTCCGCAAAGATGGCCTTGATGTTCGGGTTGGCTTGCAAAAGGTTGGTGGCTACATTGAGCCCCTCTGTACGATCAAAATTTGCCGACTGTTTAGCAACCACCTTGATGCCCGGGTACTTGGCAATCTGTGACTCGAAGCCCTTGCCACGTTCGCGCGAGGCCGACGTACCTGCGGTGCCCTGCAGGATGAGGATGTCACCTTCCTCGCCGATGGATTTGGCCAGTTGATCTGCTGCTTGGGCACCGCCGGCGACATTGTCGGAGGCAACCATGGAATCCAAATCTACGCCGTTAACGTCGCGGTCTACACCGACCACAGGGACACCATTGTTCTTGATTCCGCGTACTGCTGGAGCTACAGCATCGGAGTCTGTGGGGTTAACAACCACCACTTTCGCGCCCATCGACGTAGCGTTGCCGAGTTGATTGACTTGCTGAGCAGGATCATCCGAGGCGTCTTGGATATCGAGGGGGACTCCGAGTTCTTTGGCCTTGTCCTGTGCGCCATGGCGTAGCTCAACGAAGAAGGGGTTTGTCTGGGTTGATAGCGCAAGAGTTATGCGCTGACGGTCTTCCTCCGAGCGGTTGCATGAGACCAAACCCAAAGCAAGAACGGCAACGAGAACTGCAGAAATGATCTTTTTCATGAGGCGCTCCTTAGTTGGCCGTCTTATTGCGGAAGACGTCGAAGCCCACGGCCAACGCGATGACTAAACCGATGACGATTTGCTGCCAGAAGGAGGAAACATTGAGGAGGTTGAGGCCGTTTCGGATGACAGCCAGCAAAATAGCGCCAACCAGAGTCCCCGTTGCTTTGCCTTGTCCACCAGACAGCGAGGCACCACCGATGACGACTGCGGCGATGGCATCCAGCTCATAACCGGTGCCTGCTTGCGGTTGCGCAGATTCGAGTCGGCCCGCCATAACCATGCCTGCCCACGCTGCGAAGAACCCAGAAAGCGCGAAAACTGCGATCTGGATGCGCTTGACTGGGAGACCGGAGAGGCGAGCTGCTTCGAGATTTCCTCCGATCGCGTACATGGAACGACCGAGCACAGTGCGCTCGAGGATGAACCAACAGAGGAGCCCAGCGATCACCATCATGATGATGGGCACGGGGAGGCCGGCGACGTCGCTGCCAAAGAAGTTGACCGAAGGCGCGGTCTCAATGGGAGAGCCTTGCGAGATGACGAGGGTTAGGCCACGCGCAATAGACATCATTGCCAGTGTTGCAATGAAGGAGGGAATCTTTCCCCACGCAGTGGCCATTCCACAGATAGCGCCCGCCAAGGCACCCACACCGAGACCAATGAGGAGAGTCAGCCAGCCCGGAAGCCCAGCAGTGGAGAACATATAGGCCGACACCATAGCGCCAAGAGCGGCTACAGAACCGACAGAAAGGTCGATTCCCGCGGTAACAATAACGAAGGTCATGCCGAAAGCTAGGATGGCCACGGTAGCTGCCTGGATGCCTACGTTAAGTAGATTCGTTACGGTTAAAAAATACGGGGTGGCGATGAAAAGCGCTATGCACAGCGCGATGAGGCCGACGAGAGCGCCATTGTTCAGAGCCCAGTTGGTTACACGATTCTTGGTCATAATTAATCCTTGGGGTCGTGGCTAGCGGAGTTAGTAGCGGCAGCGGAGGTTGCTGAAGTTACGTTGGCTACGGCGAGGGTCATGACCTCGTCTTGAGTGGAGTCTTTTGGCAGTTGCCCGGCAAGTTGGCCCCCTGACATGACGAGGATCCGGTCAGACATTCCAAGTACCTCTGGTAGATCAGAGGAAGCCATGAGGACCGCGCCACCGGCTGCCGTAACCTCGTTAATGATGTTGTAGATTTCGACCTTGGCGCCTACGTCGACGCCGCGGGTTGGCTCATCGAGTAAGAGAACTTTTGAGTTGGCGAGGACCCACCGGCCGAAGACTGCCTTTTGCTGGTTTCCGCCGGAGAGATTGCGGATAGCCTGGTCAAGCCCGGACATGCGTATACGAAGTTTTTCTGCCACTTCTCCCGCACGCCGATGTTGGCCAGAACGGTCCGCAATCCCAGCTCTAGCGGTGGGGTAGAGCGTCGCGAAACCGAGATTGTCTGCTACCGAAGCATCCAGGACTAGCGCCTGTGCTTTCCGGTCCTCGGGGATATGTCCCACCCCGGCGCGAATTGCGGCGCCGATGTCGCCGCCTCGAAGTTCTTGGCCATTCACACGAATGGATCCTGAATCGTAGGTGTCTGCGCCAGCAATGGCACGAATGATCTCCGTGCGGCCAGCGCCGACAAGTCCGGCGAGACCGACAACTTCGCCGGAGTGGACCTCGAAGGAGATGTCCTGAAACGAACCTTGTGTAGTCAGGCCTGCAACTTCAAGCAAGACATCGCCGCGCTCGGGCGGAGTGTCGCGCGGGTACTGGTTTTCGATACTGCGACCGACCATCAGCCGGACCAGTTCATCCTCATCTGTATCGGAAGGGACCTCGGCGATGAAGGCACCATCGCGCAGTACGCAAATGGTCTCCGCGATCCGTGCCAGTTCATCCAGGTGGTGGCTGATAAACACCATCGCCACGCCTTTTGCTTTGAGTCCTTCGAGAACTGTAAAGAGCGCATCGACTTCTTTGCCGGTCAACGCGGCTGTGGGTTCATCCAAGATAAGGATGCGCGCATTCATGGAAAGGGCTTTGGCGATCTCAACCAGCTGCTGCTTGGCGACGCCCAACTCACCCACCGGAGTATCCAAGTCAACATCAAGTCCGATGAGGTGTAGGGCTGCTTGTGCTTGAGCCTTGAGATGCTTGCGGTTGACAAGTCCGTAGCGTTGCGGAGTGCGACCGAGCACAATGTTTTCAGCCACTGACATGGTCGGCACCAAGTTGAGTTCTTGGTGAATAGTGGCGATACCGAGGGCCTCGGAGGCCTTAGTATCGGGGATTCTAACTTCTTTGCCATCTACTAGTATGCGGCCAGAGTCCGGTTCGTGTACGCCCGCAATCATTTTGATGAGCGTGGACTTACCGGCGCCGTTTTCGCCCAAAAGGGCTTGAACTTGGCCTCGCCGAACGTTGAGGTCGACCCCTTTAATGACATCAACGGGGCCGAAGGACTTGGTTACGCCTTCAAGTTTTAGGACGGTTTCACTCATGTGAGTTCTCCAGGGAATCGGTAGGCGGTGGACATTCGTGGGATATAGCGGGTATCGATGACCGTCGATTCGGGCTGCCGCTTGTTATCAATTGCGTCAACCAAGCGAGCGGTAGCTTCTTCTCCCATGCGCGTAACGTTCTGGTCTATGACAGAGATTGGCGCTGGTTGGAAACGTAAAAAGATGAAGTCATCGAAGCCAACTAGTGCGATTTCTTCACCAATTCTTTTGCCAGCGTTATGGCAAGCTTCTAGCGCGCCTGCGGTCATCATGGAATCGCCTGCGACTATGGCTGTGACGCCTTCGTGAAGAAGCGCGATGGCGCCCTTGTATCCAGATCGGTGGCGGAAGCTGCCGTGATGGATGTGGATATCCATTCCGGTTGTTGCGTCCTTGAATGCGTTGAGGCGCTCGCGTCCGGTGGACGTTTCTTGGGGGCCAGAGAGATACCCAATTGACGTGTGTCCCTTGCTCTTGAGCTGGGCCACGGCCGCATGTATCCCGGTAATTGGGTTTGAGACCACGGCTGGGAGGTTTTTAAGAGAACGATCGATGAGTATCAGTGGGCGAGATTCCGCCGCGCGCTGCAGTGCATCTTCTGCACCTTCGAGCGGGACACTGATGATTCCGTCTACCTGGCGTTGGGAGAGGGTGTCGAGGGCCTTGGTTAGGCGCTCTGGGTCTTCTCCGCAACTGGTAATTATGGTCGAGAGTTTGCGCTTATTCGCTTCTTCTTCCACTGCAGCGGCCATGGCAGCAAAATAGGCATTGTCCAAGTTGGGGATGATAAGCCCTATGGCGTCGGACCGAGAGTTTCTCAAGGCTCGTGCCTGAGCGTTGGGCAAATAATTGAGCTGTTGCGCAATGCTCATTACCTTTGCCCGTGTTTTCTCGGAGATAGCAGGATTTCCGGCAAGGGAACGCGAGGCGGTGGAAACTGAAACCCCGGCCGCAGCGGCAATATCTTTTAATGTGGCTCCAGTCATGAAATCCTCCTTCCTGTGGCCTCTAGTGCAATCGATTGCATAGGTGTTTCTCAACCTACTGCCGGCCTTTCCCGCTGTCAAGGGTTTTGTGTCGTGCGCTAGTCGTCGTGCGCTAGTCGTGAGGTCTAGAAATTTCCGTGCACTGGCCCTTTCTGGGAGGAGAGGTAACTCCGGCGGAACGCGCTAGATTGCCGCATATCCCGCATGGCGCTTTTCGCAAGGCGTCTGTCAGAAGGCATTAGTCAAAAGGCGTCTTTACTCCCAAAGACGCCTTTTGCAGGCCGACAGATGGTGTTTTCAGGGGCAAGGACGCCTTTCGACTGATGCCTTTTAGGAAATGCCATGTGCGATGCCGCGCCGGGCCGCCGGATTGCCGAGGCTAGGAGGCGGTCACCCCTCACGCTCGGGTAGCGGGGGAGGACCGTGGAACGAGTGGGAAGGTAGGTACCATGTGCCCCATGAACCTCATGCAGATGGGCCGCGGCGAGGTTGTGCGCGCGGACATGACCGCCCCGTTTCGGACGCTGCTCTTTCCTTTTTTAGAGCTCGTCGTCGTCACGGGTGTGTGCTGGATTGCCATCGGCTGGTGGGACTATAACGGCATTGACCTGTCGATTCGCAATGGTTTAGTAGCTATATGGGCCCTGCTTGCTGCCTGGCGCTTCATCTTTCCCTTGGTGAAAGCCCGCCGCAAGCGCTTCATTGTGACCAACCTGCGTGTCATCGCCCGCGAGGGCAAGCGCGTTGATTCGATCCCGCTCACCGATATTCGTGGTGCGCGTCGCCGCCGCGGCGGGATTTCGCTGGCACTCCACGGCTATGAGAAGCCGATGTATTTTCCGTCCATCCCTAAAGCCAAGTACGTCGAGGACATCCTCAACGAGCAACCGGTCTGGGGTTAGTCCTTAATCTCCGTCGTGTGTAGCTGCTGGTCTAGGTCATCGGGGGCCAGGTTGGCGGAGCGGAACTCGTGGGTCAGTGGCAGGTGCAGGTCGAGGTCCGTTCCGGGGCAGAGCTCAATGGTGGCCTCATCGACCGTGTAGTCCAGCACGTGTCCGCCGGAGGTGCGCTCGGCGTCGATAAAGTGTACGTGGCATCCGGGGACTGAAATACCCTTCTCAAAGACCGGGGTGCGGAAACCGCCGATGACGCCTTCAACGTCGTTAAAGCGCAGCTCCTTATCGCCGCCCACTGCCTGCGCCATCGGCGGATAAGGCTTGCTCTGCTTGACCACCGTGCGGGTGACCACATTGCTGAAACGCCCAGAGATACGCACCGCGTACATGTAGTTGGCGGAAGGCTCCACCTCATCGATGAAGGCCGATAGCTCCTCGCGCTTTAATCCCTTGGGCGCGGCCACCTTAATACGGGGGACAAAGTTCGTGGCTACCGCGAAGGGGGTTCCCTGGTCCAAGTCAGCCACCGTCGCGGTTCCATCACCGCGCAGCTGGTAGCACACGCCGTCGAGGATAATCATCTCTCCGTCCAGCGCATCGAAGGTGCCGATGCCGAAATTGCCCTTGCCCAAGAGCTCGCCGATGGTCATTTCGCCGTCGTAAATGCCATCCAACAGCGCGGTCATGAGGGAGTTCTGAAAGATGGTATGCCGGACGATCATGGCCCCAAGGCTAGTATTGAAAGAGTGAGTGAACAACACAAACCCCTCGTTACTGTTTATGGAGACGGCCAGCTTGCACGCATGATGCAGCCGGCCGCCGCGGAGCTCGACATCCACCTGCGCGTGCTGGCCTCCGCGCCAGACAAGTCCGCCGCCCAGGTGATCCCGGACGTCGTTCTCGGTGACTACCACGATCTCAACGTGCTCACCGCCGCTGCGGAAGGCGCGGACGCGATTACTTTTGAGCACGAGCACGTCCCCACGGAGCACGTCCAGGCGCTCATCGCCGACGGTCTCAACGTCCAGCCCCAGCCTTCCGCCCTCCTCAACGCGCAGGACAAGCTGCTCATGCGCCAGAAGCTGGCCGAGCTGGGCGCCCCGGTGCCACGCTTTGCTGCTATCGACTCGGTGGAGGATGCGCGGGATTTTGCCGCGCTTGTCGACGATCACGTGTGCCTCAAAGCCCGCCGCGGCGGCTACGACGGCCATGGCGTGTGGTTCCCCTCTGCGGAGGAGCTGGAGCCGCTGGTAGAAGAACTTCTCGCGGCAGGCACCCCGCTGATGGCTGAGGAAAAAGTGGCCCTTACCCGCGAGCTGTCCGTGCTCGTCGCCCGCCGCCCCTCCGGCGAAGTGAAGGCTTGGCCGGTCACCGAGTCCGTGCAGCGCGATGGCATTTGCGCCGAAGCGTTCGCACCCGCCCCGAACCTGTCCCCGGAGTTGGCAGAGCGCGCCATTCAGGTAGGCATCAAGGTAGCTACCGAGCTCGGCGTGACTGGCGTGCTTGCAGTGGAGCTCTTCGCCTTTGCAACGAAGCAAGACGCCGGCGCCATCATTGCGTCCGCCTCGGGTGCCCCGGGAGTATGCGTGGCGGAAGACATCGCCGTCAACGAGCTGGCGATGCGCCCGCACAACACCGGCCACTGGACCCAGGATGGTTGCGTGACCTCCCAGTTCGAGCAGCACTTGCGCGCCGTGCTGGACCTGCCGCTCGGCTCCACCGCAGCCCTAGCGCCGGTCACCGTCATGACCAATGTGCTGGGTGCCGAAGAAGATCCGCAGATGCCCATGCCGCAGCGCGTCCGTGAAGTGATGGAGCGCTACCCAGAGGCGAAGGTCCACCTTTATGGCAAGGACCACCAGCCGGGCCGCAAGATCGGCCACGTCAATGTCGTCGGCGATGACGTCGAGGAGACCCGCCACATCGCTCACGATGCTGCCCACTTCCTCGTCCACGCCCAGTGGGCTTAATCCCGCAGCGAGCTTAAGCCTTAGTAAAGAAGGAGATTTTTCATGGAACCTCTCGTCGGCCTGATCATGGGATCCGATTCCGACTGGCCCACCGTCAAGCCCGCCGCCGAGGTGCTCGCCGAGTTCGGCGTGCCCTTTGAAGTGGGCGTCGTCAGCGCGCACCGCACCCCAGAAAAGATGTTGGCTTATGCCAAGTCTGCCCACGAGCGCGGGCTCAAAGCCATCATCGCTTGTGCCGGTGGTGCGGCCCACCTACCGGGCATGGTTGCCGCGGCCACGCCGCTTCCGGTGATTGGCATCCCGCGCGCGCTGAAGGATCTCGATGGTCTCGACTCACTGTTGTCCATCGTGCAGATGCCGGGCGGCGTTCCGGTGGCCACCGTATCCATCGGTGGTGCCAAGAACGCCGGCTTGCTCGCCGTGCGCATCCTCTCCGCGGGCGACCCAGCCCTCGTGGAGAAGATGGCGGCCTACCAGGAGAACATGGCCGCCGAGGTAGAGAAGAAGGACGAGAACCTGCGTTCCCAGCTCCTCGGCGAATAAAGCGGGAAGTCGACCGGGGAGATTGATCTTAAGAGCCGACTACGCACATACTCATGCTGACCAGTATGCACGCTAAGCTAGCGGGCATGCAGTTTCCGCTTCTGGTGTTGGGCGCGCGCGTGGAGGGCGGCGAGCCTGGCTCGCTGCTGCGCAGCCGCTTGGACCGCGCGGTGGTGATGGCTCGCATGCTGCCGGAGGAGCCGATCATCGTATCCGGTTACGGGGAAGCGGAGCCGATGGCGCGCTACCTCATCGAGCGGGGCGTTAATCCGGAGCGGATTCGCCTCGAACCACTCGCTACGAGCACCAACGAGAATCTTGAGCGCGCACATGCGCTGTGCCCGGACTATAGCTACTTCCGCGTTGTGACCAATGACTTCCACGTGCTGCGCACCCGCATGTGGGCCTGGCACCTAGGGATTCGGGTCCGCACGCATGGTGTTGGCACCCCGCGAAGAGACCGCCCGTGGAACTACCTGCGCGAGGTAGTGGCGACCCCGCATTCGCTGCTGCGCATCGTGTGGCGGCGGCTTGTGGCCTAGGCACCGAAGAACATGAGCACGATGGCGATGAGCCAAATGACAAACCAGTGGCGCTTCTGCGGCGTGGTCGGGTTGGCTTTCTGCTGCAGCGTCTTGATGAAGTACCACGCGCCGGGCAAAGCGAAGCCGAGGCCGAAGGCTACGTCGCCATCGGTAATCGCGGTGAAGCCGACCAAGAATGAGAACAGGCTGAGCAGGCCCTTGAAGACGGAAAAGCGGTGAACCTTGCCGCCCGTTGAGTGCTGCTCGAGGGAATAGTCCTGCAGCGGGGCCGGGGCGTATGCGTGCTCAGACTCGGCAAAAGGCTCAGCAAAAGGATCCGCGAAAGGCGTCACAGGCGGAGTCGCAGAAGGCGCCGCATACGCCTCACGCGCGGGCTCCGCGAAGGGGTTCGCTCCACGGCCGCTGAAAGGCTTGGCCGGCTCCTCGAAAGGATTGGAGTCAAAGGGATTGCTCATGCGATTTACCCTAGGCCACCAGTGCGCCGAACCCCGAATTAGAGCTTAGCCAGCGTCTTCGCGATGCCCTCTTTCAGCGTCGCCCGCGATTGCTTCATCGGATGCGCAATTGCGCGCAGGCCCATGTACGCAATCTGGTCCGCCGCCCGGTTCAGCGGGTCACCCGCATGCCCCATCACCCGACGGATGGTTACCTCGCAGATCCCCTCCACGTCGTGCCATGCCTGCTGGAAGCGCGAGCGCGAGCCCGAGGATAGCCCCCGCCACATGCCGCGGGAGCGCACCGCCTTTGAGCCCTTCGTCCGAATCTGCTCCACCGCCTCCAAGGCGGCGACGGAGTCCGACTCGATGATCGCCTTGGTTGCGCCAACCTTGAGCAGGTACTTCAGTGCGAGCGTCAAGGATTCGAGCTCAAGCTCATCGGTGCTCGCCGTCGTCTTGCGCGTGCGCAACCGGTAGTCGCCATTGCTGGCCACGAAGCACATGGAGCCCTTGAATACCGTGTCCGAGGAGGCATCCGTGGCGATGCGCACGGTGGCGCCCTCCGGCCAGGAGGAGGCCGTCGAGAAGTTCGGCCACCAGTGCGCCTTCGGCGTTTCTACCTTTACGACCTGCTTCTTGCGTGGCGCCTCGCCCTCCTTCTTCGCGCGGCGCGCGGTGATGCCGGCCTGCTTGCGCCGCACGGAGCTGGCGCTTTTCGACGCCCTATTCTCCTCCGCAAAACTCCCCGTCACGGTGTAACCGCGCTCCTCCAACGCAGCCCGCAGCGCTGCCTGCCGGCGGCCGGTGACGATCCACTTGCGCCCCCGGATATTCTTCGTGGCCTTCTCCAACTCTCGGACGGCCACCTCAACGATGTCGCCCTTCATGATCTGGCCCTTGCGCACAAAGCGCGTCTTCGTGGTGTTGACGGCAATGACCCAGCCGTCGATAGTCCCGTCCTCCGCAGAATCCCAGCGCTCGTCCCACAGCGCAATGGCCACGTGCACAGGTGCTGAGAGCATGTGTTTAGTGATCTTGCGCGTGCCGTAGGTGCGCGACTGCGTGCCCGTCAGGGCGGAGAGCTCGAGTGGTTCCATCCCCCTTAGTAAACCATTTGATCAGTCCGCTGTAACGCTTGGGCGTCTGGTGCAACATACTCAGTGAGCCCAATAGGAATCTGGAGTTAATTAGTGTCTGTCCTTACCTTGCCTGGTTCGCGCAAGCGGGAGTTCTCCCGCCTGTTCCGCGAGCATTATCCGGCGGTGCTGGCCTACCTGCGCCGCCGCGTCCCACCGAGCCATGCCGAAGAGTTGGCGGCCGACGTTTTCGAGCGGGCGTGGGCCGGCTTCGACTCGTTGCGCGGCACGCCGCTGCCGTGGCTGTATGGCATCGCCCGCAACGTGATGCGCGAGTTCTACCGCACCCGCCGGGAGACGGAGAACCTCGATGATCACGAGCTGGAGTCCTACGCCGGCTATGACGCTGTCGATGCCAACCTCGACATCACGCGCGCGCTGATGCAGCTCTCGCACGCCGAGCGCGAAATTCTCACTCTCCATGCCTGGGAGGGGCTCGACCATCCCGATATCGCCGAGGTCCTCGGCATTTCCCGCAACAACGTGCGCGTTCGCCTGCACCGCGCACGCACCCACCTTTCCGAACTCACAGGAGAAACCGATGTCTAACTCTCTCGACAAACTCCGCGCCGCCAACCCCGTTCCCGACACTGCGCTTGACGACGCCTCCCTCACCCGCTCCGAAGACACCCTCGCAAAGATCACGAAGGGCCGCCCCACGTGGACCATTGCGGCGGCGTCCGTCGCGGTGCTCGCGCTCATCGGCGGTGCCTTCCCGCTGCTCAATAATTCGGAGCCGGTGGCCTCGGCGGCAGAGATTCTGACCCAGGCCGGCGAGGCAGCCGCAACCCAGCCCGATGCCGTGGATAAGGGCGTGACCGCGAAGGAATACATGAAGCGTGTCGATACCCTCGGCGATGCCACGGCAATCACCGAATATGCGGTGGATGCTGGCGGTGCCGTGGAGGTTTCCTCACAGGGCGAGGTGCCAGGCTTCGATCCGCAGCCCTCCATCAACCCAGAAGACCTCGTCGTTGCGACCGATCGCGCCGGGTTGGAGAAGCTGGCGGATTCCGCCCCGAATCGCGCGCTAGGCGCGCTGGAGCTGCTGCTCCAGCCGGGCCTGAGTAGCGAGCAGCAGAAGATCGCCTATGACATGCTGGCGGATGCGGAAGGCAATGAGGTCGGCACTGTTGAGGGCGAAGGCGAGGACCAGCTGGTCACCGTGATTCGCGATTCTGACCGCGTCTCCTTCTCCGTCTTGCCTGCGACCGGCCAACTGGTGCGCGTGGTCGGCCTCGTAGGCCCGGACGTGGAAACCACCATCGATGCCACCGCGATCTTGGACTGCGTCTCCGTCACAGGCCTGGAGGGCCCGGACCGCATCTCGCTAGCGTGCGCTGACAATAATTACCTGGTCAACGAATTGGACTGGCAGCGCTGGGGGGCCGACTCCGCAGAGGCAGAGGGCGTGGCGATTGAGAACGACTGCGACCCCAATTGCGCGGAAGGCACATTCAATGAGGATCGCGTCAAGGTGGTCGTCGACAAGCGCGTGGCGTGCGGCTATCATGCCGAGGTCTACTCTCGCGTGCGCGTGCAGTACCCGGATGGGCGCGAGGAAGAGCAGCAGATTGGCTGCGCGCCCTAGGTAAGTTGGCGCAGGGCGAACTGGCCGTACATGTCACCTAAAGCCTCGGCGGTGTAATCACCGTCGGGGCTGAACCATTGGGCCACGCCGATGCCCATATCGATGAGCGCCCAGCAGGCGATTTTGAGGTTCTCCGCGTGGAAGTCGCCCTCGTTGACCACGGCCATCCAGCGGGCGACATAATCGCGGCGCAGCTGCAGGACGACGGACTTGTGGGGCTCTTCGAGGTTGGTGAGCTCGTTGTTGACCACGCGGACGCGCCGGGCGTGGGTGGCGTGGTAGATGACGTGGGCTTTCATGGTGGCGACGAGCTTGTCGCGGGGATCGCTCAGCCCGGCGAGGCAGGCGGCGTTGGCGCGCAGGAGGTCCTCCATGGCGGTGATGGTGACTTCGGCGAGAAGCTCTTGTTTGGAGGAGTAGTGGTTGTACAGGCTGGAGGCGCGCATGCCGACGGCTTTGGCGATGTCCTCCATGCCGGTGGCGTGATAGCCGCGTTGGTCAAAGAGGTCGAGTGCGGCGGCGGCGATTTGGTCGCGGCGTCTCTGGTTGGCCATGGTGGGCGTCCTCCTCAATGAGCTAATGGTGGTTAGTGTACCTGCGATGTGGGGTGTGGGGGACGGTTGGGGGCTGGTTTGTCTGGTGACTGTCCTTGCGTGGTCGTGCCGCGTTGTGCGTGGTCGTGCCGCGTTGTGTGTGGTCGTGCCGCGTTGTGTGTGGTCGTGTCACGTTATGTGTGAGGCACTTGACAGCCAATGGAGGGTCAGGTCACAATTAGGGCTAATAGCCATTCGTATTGCCTGTTTATTGGAGAACTCACCATGTCTCACAACCTCTTTGAGTCCACCACTGATTTCTTGGGTGTTTTTGACAGCCTCTCTGAGTCCGATGCTGCGGGGTGGAAGCGTGCAGCGCAGTTTCGTGAGTACTCCGCCCCGGTGATCAACCAGCACTGGCAGGCTGCGGAGTACCCACTGGACTTGGTTCAGCGCTTGGGCGACTTGGACGTGATGACGGATGGCCTGGCGGTGGAAGGCCATGAACAGATGTCCACGCTTGGTGCTGGCCTGGCACTCATGGAGGTCACGCGCGCGGATGCCTCGATGGGCACGGTGATTGCGGTGCAGGCTGGGCTGGCCATGCGCTCAATTGCCATGCTGGGCTCTCCGGAACAGCAGGCTGAGTACCTGCCGCAGATGGCTTCGTGTTCGCTGCTCGGCGCTTTCGGGCTGACGGAGCCAGCTCACGGTTCGGACTCGATTGCTTTGGAGACGACCGCGGTGCGCGATGGCGATGAGTGGGTGCTCAACGGTGAGAAGAAGTGGATCGGCAACGGCGCTTCCGGTGGCATCACGATGATCTATGCGCGCATGGAGGATGGCAATGTTGGCGGTTTCATCGTGCCGCAGGAGGCTCCTGGTTATTCGGCTTCCGTTATTGAGGGCAAGCTTTCTCTTCGCGCTATCCACCAGGCGCACATCACGTTGACTGATTGCCGAATCCCCGCCGCCAACCAGCTACCGGGCTGCCGCAGCTTCAAGGATGTGTCTCGCGTGCTGACTGCTACACGCATTGGTGTGTCCTGGATGGCGCTGGGGTCGGCGGTGGCCTGCTATGAGATTGCCCGCTCCTATGTGCTCGAGCGCGTGCAGTTTGGTCGCGAGCTGGCGAAGGCACAGATCATTCAGCAACGCTTGGCCAACATGGTGCTTGACTTGAGCCAGATGATGCTGACCTGCCGTGAGGTCTCATTACGCGAAACCGCAGGGACTTTGGCTCCGGAGCAAGCCTCGGCGGCGAAGCTCCACAACACCCGCGCTGCTCGTCGAATTGCCGCTGATGCCCGCGACATGCTCGGCGGAGTCGGCATCCTGCTAGAAAACGACATCGCGCGCCACTTCGCCGACATCGAGGCCATGCACACCTACGAAGGAACCGATACCGTGCAATCCCTGATTATGGGCAAGAAGATTACCGGTTTCTCGGCCTACAAGTAGCGTTTCGAAGTGGCCCCATATTCCACCGTGCCCATCTTTTCCCACTATCGCGGTCATTCTAGGTTCGAGTCCTGGTGGGGAGGCCTCTGTTGGAACCGTCGTGAGCGGTCGAAGATGGTTCTGCTCAGAAGGCATTAGTGAGAAGGTTTGTTTGGGGGCAAACGAACCTTCTTTGTGCTGTTAGAAGGTTTACTTGGGTGCAAACGGGCCTTTTGACTAGAGACTTCTGAGTGAAGCCTTGTGAGTGGAACCTTGTGGATTACTTTGTTGAAGGATCAGCCAATTCGATGGATGAGTTGTAGTTATCCACAGACGGGGAATCGACCGTAGCTTTTGAGGGCTGGAAGCCATGATGATGGAAGCATGATTGACGATTCACACCTCATTTACCTACGACCCCTTTCGAACAACCACCCTGTGTGGAAACAACTTGCTTCAGGTGAACTTATTCGCCTCACCTCGCGTTACGCGATAAACAGCGAGTACTATTCAGCTCTTCCTTACTACCAACGCCATCTCTTTGACATCGTTGCCTTCGGGCGTAGCGCTCATCGGTCAGTTCTCGTGGAAAGATCTGCGGCCAAACTGTTGGGCTTGTGGACGCTGTCGTCTCGGGACGCACAGGTTGTTCTAGCACGGCAATCCAAAACAGTCCCGCCGCGACGGCAATGGGATAGCAAGGTGATGTACCGAAAAATGTGGCTGCCAACCTCAGACATTATGGAGCGCTTCGGGCTTCGGTGCACGTCGGTTGCGCGCACCTGCATCGACGTCGCACGGCTTGCGACGTTTGAGGAAGGGCTGATGGCTGTCGACTCCGCTTTGCGCAAACGACTCGTTAGCATTGACGATTTACGGTCAATGATCACGGCAATGGGCCGTGTAAAAGGTGCTGCTCAGGCTAGGAAAGTGGTTATGCATGCTACCGCCCTCGCCGAATCTCCCTATGAGTCCTATGCGCGCGGCATGTTAATTGTGGAAGGTCTGGGAAAGAATCTCGTGGTTCAGCCAGAGCTTCAGGGTGGGTATCGGCCGGACTTGCTTCTCAACGGCAAAGTCATCATGGAAATAGACGGCGCTGTGAAGTACGACGGAGCGACCTACGGAAAATCTACCGAAGCGGTGATACGGGCTGAGCGGCAAAGAGAGAAATACCTTCAGAATCTCGGATACATCGTGCTGCGCTATTCACCACGGGATCTTCTCCAGAACCGAGAACAGGTTCTTAACGAGGTGCGCGGTGCGTTAAACACCGTGCAACCTCGTTCAGCCTAGCGAGCCTCCTTGTCAGCACGAGGGCGCTGCCAGATGGTTTCATTCAGAAGGCATTAGTGAAAAGGTTTGTTTGGGGGCAAACGAACCGTTTGTAAACGCCTAGATGGTTTACTTGGGGGGTGTCCCTATGTTTTTGTCAAGTGCCAGACCGATGTTGACGAGCACAGTCTTGGGAGTAGTTTCTTAGGCGTGCCTAGGAGCCGGCCAGCGTGTGCTGGTCGGCTTCGTCTTTGGGGCTTTATGCGGCGACGGGGCGTGGCGGGATTTCGCGGAAGAACTCCTTGTTTTTCAGCATCGCGTAGATGACATTGCATCGGCGTCGTGCCAGGCAGATGACTGCTGCGTTGTGGCGTTTTCCTTCAGCGCGTTTGCGTTCGTAATACCGCCGTGACGGTTCGTGGCTGCGGATAACTGCGAATGCGGAGTAGAACAAGGCGTTTTTCAGTCGTTTATTGCCTGACCGTGCCGGGAATTCACCTCTGATCGACGAACCGGATCGTCTAGTCACGGGTGCTATTCCAGCATAAGCAGCTAAGTGGCCAGCACTAGCGAAGTCGGAGCCATCACCGATCGCAAGAAGGATCTGCGCTGCGGTCTTGATGCCGACTCCGGGCATACTCATCAAGACCTCACAAAGAGGGAAATCAGCGAGCATCTCTTCAACCTGCTCAGCAATGGTGTTTCGTTGCTCTTTGAGGGCCTGGATGTTTGCAGCCAGTTGAGGAATTACTAACTCGGCGGCATCGCTTCCAGGCACGGTGACTGTTTGAGCTTTCAGCGCTGTAAAAATGTCGTCTACCAGCGGGGTGGGGTCTTTACGTGTGCGCTTGATCATCCAGTTCAACACTCGTTGGTATCCGGCTCTTTTTAGCCCCTGCGGTCCCTTGTAATGGATCAATAATTCCAGGATCGGCGTGCGAGTCAGGGTGCTACCAGCAAAAACTCGTTCCAGGCTGGGGTAGATCTGGGTGAGGACACTGCGAAGCCGATTGACAGTGCGAGTGCAATCGCGGGCGATGTCATCATCGAAGCCGGACAGCATCTTTAGGGCGGAGAGTACCTCATCATTGCGGTCGACGGCACGTAGCGTGTGGGGCATTGTGCGGGCGGTGTCGGCGATGATGAATGCGTCGCGTTTGTCTGTTTTTGCACGTCCCGGATAGAGATCTGCAGCTTTGCGCATCGCAAGACCTGGCAGGTATCCGACTTCGCAACCGCAGTCCCGGGCTACAGCAATCGGTAGTGCGCCGATGGTGTTGGGTTGGTCGACGATCACGAGCACGGTGCCAAGCTTCTGAAGCTGGTGAAAAACGCCTGCTAGTTCGGATTCGAGTTGAGGCAACGGTTTGTCGAAGACCTTGTTGCCATCACGGTCTAAGGCGCAGGCGTGGTGTTCAGATTTGCCGACGTCTAACCCAAGGAATATGTCGATGGAATGCTCCGGAGACATGATGAGCTCCTAGAAAACGAGATGGGTATGGCGTTGTTCCAGTCGCTGGTGTCATGACCTTCGTTGCAAGCACCCACGTTACAAAGAGACCTAGTTTAAAACTGGCCGTGTCCCTATCAGCTGTCATCGAAAGTCCTGGCACCCGGCGGCAACACCCCCGGATTATGGAAACTGCAGGGCAGGTAAGCCATACCGGGACCAGCGACTATCCCCATTATCGGGGACACTCACAAGGTAACGGGAATGCGACCGGGGAAGCCCAACGCATGTGGGCCTCGAGCATTCGCGTTTTAGCGCTTCAGCCCCGCGATCATGGTCTTCAAGTTGCTGCGCAGGAAATCCTCGTAGGTTCCCGCGACCGTGCCCGGCTTGCCGAGCTCATCGGAGTGCAGTGGCTCGTCGAAGATCGGAATCCCGGCCTCCTTCGAGACGGTCTTCATGGGGCGCGTATCCACGTTCGACTCCACGAACAGGTGCTTCGGGCGCTTGTCCTTCAGCTGGCGCACGAGGTGTCCGATCTGCGCGGGGGAGCCGTTTTCATCCGTGTCGATCTGCCAGATATACAGCTGCTCCATGCCGTAGGTGTCGACCATGTATTGGAAGGCATGTTCACTGGCCACGAGCACACGATCCTCCTTCGGCAGCGCACCGATCTGCTCGCGGTAGTCGGCGTCGATGCTCTCCAGCATGGCCTTGTACTCCGCCCCCTTCTCCTCGATGTGCTCGGCACGCTCGGGCAGGGCCTCGGCCAGCGCCGCGGTCACGTTCTCGGCCATCGCGATGCCGACGGTCGGGTCCAGGAAGGCGTGCGGGTTGATCTCCTGATTGCCCTTTTCGTCCTTGAGGTACTTCGGTTCCACGCCCTTGGTGGCCTCGACCATCTGGGAATCGTCCAGGCCCGCGGTGTTTTTCAGTTTCGCGAGCCAGCCGTGCTCACCGCCCTCGAGGTTCAGCCCGTTGTAGAACAGCAGGTCGGCGTCGCTCGTCGCATCCAGGTCCGCGGGCAGGGGGTCGTAGTCGTGCGGGTCCGTGCCGGTCGGCACGAGGTTATGGACGTCCACCGCCTCGCCGCCGATCTCCTCCACCAGGTCCGCCAGCAGCGTGAAGGTGGTGACGACGTTCAGCTGCTCACCGTCTGCCTTCTCCTCCGTCGAGAAGGTCACGGCCCCGAACACGAGGGCACCGCCCACCAGGAGGGCCAACAGCGCGGCCAGTGGCTTATTGCCCAGCGAGCGAGCAATCAGTCCCTTGCCTGGCGCGAAGAGGAAAGCCAGCAGGAACAGCGCGCTGGCGGTCAGCACGATCGTCACGCCGGAGGACACGTTGTAGCTATAGCTCAGGAACAGCCCCACTACGGAGCTGAGCGCCGAGATCGCCACTGAAAGCCCGATCATCACTCCCAGCCGGTTCGTCAGCAGGTACGCCGCCGACGCCGGAGTAATCAGCAGGGAGACCACCAGGATCACGCCCACCGTCTGCAGGGAAATGACCGTCACCAGCGTGAGCACCACCATCAGCCCGTAGTGGATTGCCCGCACGGGCACGCCAGCCGACTGCGCCATGACGGGGTCGAAGGTGCTGAGCTTGAGCTCCTTGTAAAAGACCAGCGTGAGAATCAGCACGGCAGCGGCAATACCGATCGAGAGGTTGCGGTCGGCGTCCTGAACGGTCAGGACGTTGCCGAAGAGGATCTCCGTCAGATCCGTCGCCGTCTGCGCTTTCGCCATGAGCAGCACGCCGATCGCGAAGAAGGTGGAAAAGACGATGCCGATCGCCGAATCGTTCTTCACAGTGGAGCGTTCGCTGATCAGCCCGATCGCCAGTGTGGCGAGTAGACCCGCGACCACCGCCCCGAGGAAGAGGTTCGTGCCGAGCAGGTAGGAGGCCGCGACCCCCGGCAGTACGGCGTGCGAGATGGCGTCGCCGATCAGGGCCATGCCGCGCAGCACGATGAAGCTGCCGACGATGCCGCAGGCCACGCCCACGATCACCGAGGTGATCAGCGCGTTTTGCAGGTAGCCGTGGCTGAGTAGTGAGTCGAGGAACTCCGCGATCATGCTGTCTCCTCCTGGAGGGCTGCCTGCCGTGGCGTGGGGTGGGCTGGTGCTGACGGCTCGCGGATGACGAGCGCGCCGAAGGCCTTCTGCAGCACGTCGGGGACGAAGACCTCCTCGGTGGGACCCGCCGCGACGAGCTCGCCGTTGAGGACGATGAGGTCGTTGTAGTAGCCGCGCACCGTGTTCATGTCGTGGTGCACGACGACGACGTGCTTGCCCGCGTCCGCCATCTGCCGCAGCAGGGTCACGATCGTCTTCTCGCTGGGGACGTCGATGCCGACGAAGGGCTCGTCCAGGAAGATGTACTCCGCGTCCTGGACGATGGCGCGGGCAAAGAGGACGCGCTGGAACTGTCCGCCCGAGAGTTCGCTGATGTGGCGGTGGCGAAAGTCCCACATGTCGACGTCCTTGAGAGCCTGGGTGGCTGCTTCGCGTTCGGCCTTGCCGGGGCGGTGGAAAAGACCCAGGCGCGGGTAAGTGCCCATCAGGACGGTGTCGAAGACGCTGGTGGGGAAGTTGCGGTCGAGGTCAGAGCGCTGCTCGATATAAGCGATTGCGCGGCGCTGCTCGGCGGGGGCCTTGCCGTCGAGGGTGACGGGGTAGCCGGCAGGGGCGCCGGTGGGGCCTGTGCCGTGGACGTTGTGTTTGTCCAGGATCTGGAGCATCGCCTTCATGAGGGTGGATTTGCCTGAGCCGTTGGGGCCGATGATGCCGTGCATGCCGGGGGAGTCGAGGGTGAAGCTGATGTTCCGAATCGCGGTGTTCGCGCCGTAGCTCACGCTCAAGTTCTGGACGCTAATACTCATGGCAGCCAAGAATAGTGTTCAGTTCAATGAATCACCAAATTCAATGTATTGAACTTTGGGGTGGGGTGGTGTTGGGGGTAACGGGCAAGTAAACCATGTGACTAATGCCTTTTAAGTGGAACCATGTGCAAGTTTGAGCTGTACACAGAATGACCAGCTCAAACTTGCAAGTGACCAGCTTAAACCTGCCTGTCAATTGCCGGTCCAGGTCGCAACGAACAAGGAGAAACCCCACTCCGAAAAGGGAGCGGGGTTGGGAAATAGAAGCGGCCGGGGCTAGTTGTTGAGGGGCTTGCGGGTCGCAGCCATGTGCTTGGCGCGCTCCACGTTGGCTGGGAGGAGGACCAGCGGCACGTCGAACTCCACCTCGCGCTCGCAGAACTCGGTGAAGCTCAGCGAAGCCGGGGCGGAGCTGGAGTCAGGAGCAGCGGCGGATGAGGAGGAAGCGGGAGCGGTGTACATCTCGGCGAGCTTGGCCACGATAACGTGGTCGTTCTCGGTGGTGCCCTCGATGGGCCAGTCACGGTCCAAGGCGGGGGAGCCAGAGTACATCTCGATAGAAGCGTCTGCAGGCGGGGTGTAGGAGGCAGCCAGGTCCGTGGCCTCGAGCAAAGCGTGAGCGAGGACGTGGTCGAAAGACATGAGCACGACGTCATCCGAGGATAAGAAGCCAGTCTTCTGTGCCTCGAAAGCAGAGGAGAAGTTGCGTGCCGAGGCGATGAAATCAAAGGCCTTCTGGTGATAGTCTTCGACACCGGCTGCCTTGAGGCGCTCCAGCGAGGAGATGGTTCCCGTCCACCCGGGGTAGAGGCCCACGGTGCGCTCCGGGAAGCCGAGGCGGGTATCGGCGTGAGCAACAACGCGGTCGCAGGCCAGCGCGGTTTCGAAGCCGCCGCCTAAGGCCACGCCGCGCACAGCCGCTACGACCGGCACCGGGGCGAACTTGAGGGCGCGCAGGGTGGTGGAGCCGTCCGAGAGGAGGGATTCGACGAGCGAGACGTCGCCGGATTCGCCTGCGGAGGCGATGGAAGCGAGGTCTGCGCCCGCGCAGAAGACCGGCTTGTCATTACCGATGACCAGCGCGACGAGGTTCTCTGAGGTCACGGCGCCAAGAGCAGCCCGAATGACCTCGAGAGCTGGGGTCGGCAGGGAGTTCATCGGCGTGTGCAGGTCGATGATGCCAATGCGGCCAGCCGGGGTGGAGACCGTGTGGACCGCGCCCGCCTCCAGAGAAACGATGGTCTCAGTATCAAGAGAGGCCAGCGTTACGACGCCCTCGCGCGGCGCGAGCTCCTGACGAGAACCCGTCGAGGACAGCACTGAGCCCTCGCCATAAAAGCCACCCGCCTGAGCAGCGGCCGAGACCAATGCAGGAACATCGGAGCCGTAGGCGGAGGCGACGTGGTCGATACCGATGGCGTCGGCAAGCGCGAAGATGCCCTTCTTCCAACCGAAGCCCAAGGTGAGGCCCTCATCGATGAGGCCCACGTGGTCCGCGATGGAGGGCGCGACCTCGCAGCAGTAGGCCAGCGTGTCGAGGAAGACCGCGCGGGCGAAGCGGCCGCCGGGGGAGTCGGTGTCCATGACCTCGCGGGGATCCTTGAGGCCCACGACGGGATCAGACAACGTCGAGCGGGGTACGTACTCGTAGGACTCAGAAATGACCTCGTTTCGGCCGCGGTAAAAGCCGCCCTCACCCGTGCGGCCGGTCAGCCCCCGAGAAACGAGCCCTGCGATGAAGGGATCATCACCGAGGGGGACGTTAAGCAGTGGATCGCCCGCCGGCAGGGCCGTCTCCAACGACGTCCAAATAGGCTTGACCAGCTGCAATCCGATGTAATCGAGCAGCCCGAAAATGCCGGTACGGGGAATGCCGAAGGCGCGGCCGAAGGAAGCGTCGGCAAGCTCGTAGCTCACGTCGAACTCGCGGGCGCGGGCCACGCCGGCAGCCATCCAGTAGCAGCCCACGCGGTTGGCAATAAACCCTGGGGTATCGCGGCATTCGAGCGCAATCTTGCCCAGCGTCTGCTCGATGGTCGTACGCAGAGCAGCCTCCGTCGGGCCAGACGCAATGAGCTCTACCAGGCGCATGATCTTCGGCGGATTGAAGAAGTGCGTGATGGCGAACTTATCGCGGCGGGCCTCCGGCACGCCCTCAAGAAGAGAGGCTAGCGGCAGGGTTGAGGTATTCGAGCTCAACAGAGCGTCCGCGGGCAAATGAGGCTCGATGGCCTGGTAGAGCGAATGCTTGGCGCCCAAGTCCTCGAAGATGGCCTCGATGACCCACTCGCGGTCCTTCAGCAGGGCGTAGTCATCGCTGGCGCGAACGCGCTCGGCAAATTCCGGCAGGTGGAAGCCCTTGCGCTTGAGCTGGATCTCGACACCTCTCTGGGCACCCTCCGCGTTCTGGTCCAGCAGCACGACGTCCATGCCTGCGGAGGCGCAGAGCGCGGCGATGCCAGAACCCATAGACCCTGCGCCGATGACGGCTACCTTGGTGATGCTCATTTACTTCGCTCCATTCTCAATAATCAAGGCGATTCCTTGACCGCCGCCGATGCACATGGTGACCAGGCCATAGCGCTTACCCTGACGGCGCAGCGCATAAGCCAGCTTGGTCAGCAGGATGATGCCCGTGGCGCCAACCGGGTGGCCGTGCGCGACGGCACCGCCATAGATATTCGTCTTCGCCGGGTCGAAACCCAGATGATCCTGCACGGCGATGGCCTGGGCGGCGAAGGCCTCGTTGGATTCGATGAGGTCGATATCGTCTAGGCTCAGGCCGGCCTTCTCTAAAGCCTTCGGCACGGCGGCGACCGGGCCAATGCCCATGCGCGTCGGGTCCACGCCCGCGACGGACCAGGACACAATCTTTGCCAGCGGGTCCAGGCCACGCTTGGTCACCTCCTCCGCGGTGGCCAGCACGGCGGCCGCGGCACCATCGTTGATGCCGGAGGCGTTGCCGGCGGTGACGGTTCCATCTTTAACGAAGACGGGCTTGAGCTTTGCCAGCTTCTCGACGTCCGTCTCCCGCACCCCCTCATCAAAATCCAGCTCGCCGACGGGGACGATTTCCTCGGCATGCATACCTTCCGTGCGGGCCTTCGCGGCGCGCGCCTGGGATTCGGCGGCGAACTCGTCCTGGCGCTCGCGGGTGATGTTGTTATCGGCGGCGACGTTCTCCGCGGTTACGCCCATATGCCCGGTGCCGAAGGGACAGGAGAGTGCGCCGGTGAGCCAGTCGTAGAGTTTGCCGTCACCCATGCGCTTGCCAAAGCGCGCGCCTTCGACGGAATAGGGCGCGTTGCTCATGGATTCCGCGCCGACGGCCAGCGCCAGGGAGCCGTCGCCAGTCTGCAGGAGCTGGGCCGCGCTGATGACGGCCTGGACACCGGAGCCGCAGAGGCGGTTGACTCCCATGGCGGTGGAGGAGTCTGGCATGCCCACGTTCTTGGCAATCGCCCGGGAGAGGTAGAGGTCCTTCGGAACCACTGGCATGACGTTGGAGGCTACGGCGGTATCGAGGTCTGCTCCGGTAAGCCCCGAACGCTCAATAGCTGCTTCGGCGGCAAGCGAACCGAGCTCGGTGAGGGAGAGGCGCGCGAGGCTGCCGCCAAATTTGCCGATGGGCAGGCGTGCAGCCCCGGCGATGTAGATGTCCTGGGGCATGGGTTCCTCCGTTGATGAATACGAATGATGATTAGTTAACTTAGTATCCTAGGTCACCTTTTGGAGGCGCGCAACGGTGTGCGGTCAGGGTGTGTGGGTCGCTGCAGTTTTGGCAAGGGTGTAACGTGCGCCACCCCCGCGCTGTTTACAGATTGTTGAACAACCCCTATGCTTTCACCAACGTTTAATGCGACCTTCGTCACGAAAGGTGCCCAACAATGAGTTCGGAACCCACCAACCCCTCCGCTTCCCGGGAAGCCGCCCACAACGCGCCGACAGAGGTGCAGCCTCCCAAGGGCATCGGCGCCATGGCCGGCGCCATGTTCCTCATGGCTACCTCCGCCATCGGCCCCGGCTTTTTGACCCAAACTTCCGTCTTCACCGTCCAGATGGGTGCGGCCTTCGCCTTCGCCATTGCGCTGTCGATCATCGTCGACATTGCTATTCAGCTGAACGTGTGGCGCGTGCTTGCCATCTCCGGTATGCGTGCCAACGAGCTGGGCAACACCGTTCTGCCTGGCCTCGGTTGGTTCCTCGCCATCCTGGTCTTCATTGGCGGCATGGTCTTTAATATCGGCAACATCGCCGGCTCCGGCTTGGGCCTGAACGCCATGCTCGGCATCGATGCCCGCATCGGCGGCCTCATCGCTTCCGCCATCGCCATCTTCATCTTCCTGTCCAAGCGCGCAGGCATAGCATTGGACCGCATCGTCGCCGCGCTCGGCGCCATCATGATTCTGCTCATGCTCTACGTGGCGATTGTCTCCCAGCCGCCGGTAGGGGAGGCCCTGAAGAACACCGTCATGCCGGAGAGCGTCGATTTCTTCGTCATCACCACCCTCATCGGCGGTACGGTGGGCGGCTACATCACCTTCGCCGGTGCACACCGCCTCATCGACTCCGGCCTCTCGGGCCCGGAGAACGTCAACGCGATTACCAAGACCTCCGTTCTCGGCATCATCATCACCGGCATTATGCGCGTGCTGCTCTTCCTCGCGGTCCTCGGCGTTGTGTCTACTGGTGTTGCGCTCTCTGAGGACAACACGGCCGCCGATGCCTTCCGCCACGCCGCCGGCGAGTTCGGCCTCCGCGCCTTCGGCGTCGTCCTCTTCGCCGCAGGTCTGTCCTCCGTTATCGGTGCCTCCTACACCTCCATCACCTTCGTGACCACCCAGAAGGTCAGCCCGCGCACCCGCAACTTCCTGACCGTCGGGTTCATCGTGGTCTGCGCCATCCTCTACGGCATTCTCAACTCTGCGCCGCAGAAACTCCTCATCTTCGCGGGCGCCTTCAACGGCATCATCCTGCCTATCGCCTTCGCCATGATCATGTGGGTCGCGTTCAAGCGCCACGACCTCACCCACGGTGTCAAGCAGCCGATGTGGCTCCTCATCGCTGGCGTGCTAGCGCTCGTGCTGGAAATCTTCATCGGCATCAAATCCATCTCCGGAATCGTTAACCTATGGGCATGATGCAGACTCCGTCAGAGGTGCGCGCCTTTGCTCGCACGCACGACATGATCACCACTGCCGGCCACGCCCGCGGCTTCATGCAGGCCAACCTCATCGCGCTGCCGAGCAAGTACGCTTTCGACTTCCTCCTCTTCGCTCAGCGCAATCCCAAGCCGTGCCCCATCGTCGGCGTGCTGGAGGCGGGGCAGTACACCTCTGAGCTCATCCCGGGCGGCGACATCCGCACCGATATCCCCGCCTACAACATCTATGAGGACGGCCAGCTCACGCAGACGCTTGGCGACGCTTCCCCCTTCTACTCCGAAGACATCGTCTCCTTCCTCATTGGTTGTTCCTTCACCTTTGAGAATGCACTTGTGGAAGATGGTATTTCCATCGCTCATATCGAGCAGGGCCGCAACGTACCGATGTATCGCACGACGATTCCCTGCACCCCGGCGGGGGCCTTCTCGGGGCCGATGGTGGTCTCCATGCGCCCCATTCCTGCGAGCCAGGTGTCCGATGCCGTCCGCATCACCTCCCGCTATCCAGGCGTCCATGGCGCCCCGGTTCACGTGGGTGACCCAGCGGCCATCGGCATCGAGGACTTGTCGCAGCCCGATTTCGGCGAAGCCGTCGACATTCCCGAGGGCACCATCCCGGTCTTTTGGGCGTGCGGCGTGACCCCGCAGGCTATCGTGATGAACTCGCGGCCCAGCCTGGCTATCACGCACGCCCCAGGCAAGATGCTCGTCACTGACATCCCAGACCGCGATTTCCTCATCCCTTAGTTACTGCCCTTAGTTACTGCCGCAGCGGCTGGAGTGCTTTCCGGTCTCGTCATTCTGCTCCACGCCGCGGCACTACCTTCCGTGACTAGACGCCTCACACTAATCGCGGCGCACCGCCGAGTACGCTGCCGCGTGGCTCGTCACCAGATGGCATCTCACAAAAGGCATCCCGCAGATGGCATCCGCCAAAAGGTGTCTTTGGGGCTAAAAACGCCATGTGTGCAACCCAAAAGGCGTTTTTAGGCGTGAAAACGCCTTTTGACTGACGCCTTTTAGAAGATGCCATTTGCGAACTGCCCCCATGGCCGCTCATTAGCTGTTTGCGCAAGCGAAAACGGTCCCGCGGGCGAAAAAGGCCCGTAAACGCAGGGTAGGCCCGCGGGCGAAGCTGGATCCGCGGGCGAAGAAGTACCTGCAAACGCTGGCGGTCCTGTGTCGCGGAGGCGCAGTTAGAGGACTCGGAGAATCGATTCCATCGCGCGCATCAAGTCCGCTCGGCAGGCATCGGCGGCGGCCTCACGCTCGCCTTGCGCGATGAGGTGGGCCAAGTCGATGTTGGCTTGGACGTGATTATCGTGAATCTGCGGGTAGCGCTCCAGCGTCAACAAGAAGGTCAAGCGCATCCGCGCCAGCAGGTGCGACATGGAGCGGTCCAGCGTCGGCGAGCCCAAGCCAGCGACCAACTGCCGGTGGAAGCGCTGGTTGATGAGGGGGCGGGGTGCGTCGGAAAGCACGGCGGATTCGGTCAGCCGCACCAGCTCGCCTGGGTCTTCGAAGGTGGCATAGCGCGCCGCGGCCGGCTCGATGGCAGCGCGCGCAAAGTACAGATCGCGCACGAAATCGGCATCCGGGGTGGCAATGAACACGCCCCTGTGCGGGATGCGCTCCACGATGCGCTCGGAAGCGAGCATGGCGAAAGACTCCCGCAAGGTGTTGCGGGAGCATTCGAAGCGCTCGGCGGCGCGGACCTCGCTGAGCTGATGTCCGGGCATGTACTCGCCCTCGGAGATGGCGGCGCGAAGCGCGGAGGCGACGGAATCTGCAAGCATGCGACTTACAGTAGCCCGCCGGCTAGGAAATCGTGGCGATCACCGCGCCCGGTTCCAGCCTCGAGCCTTCCTTTGCCACACGGCTTAGCTTGCCCACGGACGGGGCCTTGACCGCGGATTCCATCTTCATTGCCTCGATCGTGGCGATGGCCTGGCCTTCTTCGACGGTCTCGCCGTCTTCTACGTTCCATGCCACGAGGTTGGCCTCGTAGGGGCAGGTCACCTCGTTGCCGCTGCCGCTGGCCCCAGACGCCGCGCTTGCCGACGCCCCCTTCGCCGGCCCCTGCGACAACATCTCCGTGGGGAAGCCCACGCTGACCAGCTTGCCGTCGATTTCCAGCGCAACGCGGGTGCGCTGCGCGTAGATTGCCTCGACAGGGACGGTAGTGCTCGTAGCTTCCGCGGAGGGGCGGTAGTTGTGGTCGAGCCAGTCGGTGTAGATGCCGGCCGCGGCATCGGCGTCGCCGTGGTCCACGAGCACCTGGGAAGAGACCATATCGCGGTGGAAGGGCAGGACGGTGCGAACACCTTCGATATCGAATTCCTGGAGGGCCTGCTGCGCGCGCTTCAGCGCGATCTCACGGGTCGGCCCCCACACCAGGAGCTTGGCCACGAGCGAGTCATAGTAGGGCGGGACGATGGAGCCGGAGCGCACGCCGGAATCCACGCGGATGCCAGGACCCGTCGGCGGCTCGAAGCGCACGATGGTGCCGGGGCACGGCGCGAAGCCGTTGAGGATGTCCTCGGCGTTGATGCGGAACTCGAAGGCGTGGCCGTCGGACACGGGGTCTGACGCGGGAGCGTCAGATAGGAAAGACAACGGTTCGCCGGAGGCGATGTGGAACTGCTCCGCAATGATGTCCACGCCCGTGACCATCTCGGTCACCGGGTGCTCCACCTGCACGCGGGTATTGACCTCGAGGAAGGAAATCGTGCCATCCTCGGAGACGATGTACTCGACGGTGCCTGCACCGGTGTAGCCGACCTTCGCGCAGATGGCGCGGGCGCCTTCGTGGATGCCGGTGCGCTGCTCGTCGCTAAGCGCGGGTGCCGGGGCCTCCTCGATGAGCTTCTGGAAGCGGCGCTGCGTGGAGCAATCGCGGGTGCCCAGCACGGCGACGTTGCCGTGCGTATCGGCCAGAATCTGCGCCTCCACGTGGCGCGGGTGGGTCAGGAACTTCTCCACGTAACATTCCGCACGCCCGAAAGCCTCCTTGGCCTCGCGGCCGGCGGAGTTGAAGGCGGCCTCGATGTCCTCGAGGTTTTCCACCACCTTGAGGCCGCGTCCGCCGCCGCCATAAGCCGCCTTGATGGCGATGGGCAGGCCGTGCTCCTCAGCGAAGGCTCGGGCCTCCTGCCAGTCATCGATGGGATCGGAGGTACCCGGTGCCAGCGGGGCGCCGACCTCCTCGGCCACGCGGCGCGCAGCAATCTTGTCACCGAGCAGCTCGATGGACTCCGGTGAGGGGCCAATCCACGTCAGGCCGGCCTCCGCTACGGTGCGGGCAAAGTCGGCGTTCTCCGAGAGGAAGCCATAACCGGGGTGGATGGCGTCAGCGCCGGCGCGCACGGCGATATCGAGGAGCGCCGGGATGTTCATGTAGGTATCCGCCGCGGAGTTGCCGGGAAGCGCATAAGCTTCGTCAGCCACCTGGGTGTGCAGGGCGCCGGCATCGGCTTCGGAGTAAATGGCGATGGAGCGGATGCCCAGGTCACGCGCGGTGCGGGCAATACGGACGGCGATCTCGCCGCGGTTAGCAATAAGGACTGCAGAGATCATGAGTGGGTGTTCCTTTACTAGTGTTTAAGCGAGTTCAAAGCGGACCGTCGCTCCCGGCGGGAGCTGCGCGGCAATATCAATATCTTCTTCAAGGACAGTGGCGATGACCGGGTAGCCACCGGTCACGGCGTGATCGCGGAGGAAAATCACGGGCTCACCACTCGGCGGGACCTGGACCGAACCGGCAACCATGCCCTCCGAGGGCAGCTCGCCCTCGCGGGCGCGGCTCAACGCTGCGGAACCCTCCGGGCCGACCAGGCGAACGCCCACGCGGTTGGATTGCGCGGTAACAGTCCACTCGGTGGCCAGGAAGGCCTCCAGGCTCTCGGGAGTAAACCAGTCATCGCGCGGGCCGAGCACGCAGCGCAGCACGCCCTCGGTCTGGCCATTCGCGCCTTCACGAACGCGCATCGGGTTACTTAGCTGGGCATCGGTCATTGCGGTGGAGCGGGGGAGGACGCCGATGACGTCGCCCAGCCGCACTGGCGCAGGGCCCAGCCCAGAGAGCACATCGGTGGAGGCCGAGCCCAGCTCCGCATCCGCCACGATGCCGCCGCGGATAGCGATGTAGTTGCGCAGACCCACCGTCGCGGGATCCACGGTCACCGTTGAGCCAGCGGTGACGAGCACCGGGCGCGCGAGGTGCACCGGCATATCGTCCAGCAGGACGCGGGATTGGGCGCCGGTGACGCACACGACGGCGTCGGTCAGCGCGCGCAGGCGAATGCCGCCGATATTCTCTAGCACGGTGGCTCCGCGCGGATTACCCACCGCGACATTGGCCGTGGCGGCCGCTGCCAGGTCGGCAGCGCCCGAGGGCGTGACACCCAAGTTGCCGCGGCCCGGGCGGCCCTGATCCTGGAAGAGGGTGAGCAGGCCCGCATCGAGGACCTCCAAGCGCGGCAGGCGTGCCGGTGTGCGGCGGCCGAAAGGAGTGGTGGACACCACCTCTGGCAGTGAGCTCACCGCACGGTAGCGTACGCGGTCACCGGGCTGAACCAGCGCTGGCGGGTGGGCATCGGATTCCCACATCGGGGTCGAGGTAGTACCCAGCAGCTGCCAGCCGCCGGGGGAGACGCGCGGGTAGACAGCGGAGAAACCGCCAGCAATTCCGACAGCACCCGCCGGCACCGCGGTGCGCGGGGTGGCGCGGCGCTCGATGTTAAAGTTCTGCGCCGGGTCCGCCGGTGTGCAATAGGTAAAGCCGGGCGCGAATCCGCCGAAGGCGGCGAGCCACTCGGTAGACGTGTGCCAGTCAATGAGGCCTTCGCGCGACATCCCCATCAACTCGGCGGCCTCATCGAGGTCCTCGCCGTCATAGAGAACGTCGATTTCCACAAAGCGCGGATCTTCGCCCGCCTGCGCGGTGGGGTGGAAGTCCTGGAGCTTCTCAGCAGCAGCTGCGGCGGAGTTCGGCGTGGCAAAGGTCAACAGCAGGGTGGTGGCAGCAGCAATCGCGTCGACTTGGTCCTTGAGCGGATTAGCGTCGAGGGCCGCATGCCACGCCATGACCTGGGACAAGTCCTCCAGCTCCACGAGCAGCGCGCGCGTTCCTACGGGGTGAATATGCATCAGATAGCGCTCCGAATCTCAATCCCGCGCGCCTGCAGCTCCTTGACTACACCGCGCAACAGCTTCACCGCGCCGGGCGAATCACCGTGCGTGCACACCGACTGGGCATCCACGTTGAGCACGGAGCCGTCGATGGCAGTGATGGATCCGGTTTCAGCGACTTCGAGCACGCGCTTGACGACGTCCCCCTCATCACCCATCACCGCATTCGCCTCGCGCCGCGAGACGAGCGTGCCATCGGGGTTGTAGTTGCGGTCGGCGAAGGCCTCGCGGATGACGGTCAGTCCCTTCTTCTCCGCAATGTCGACGGCGATGCCGCCAGGAAGCAGCATGACGGGCAGATCGCCGAAGGCCTTGATGCCGTCGATAACGGCGTGGGCCTGGGCCTCGTGGTGGACGATGGTGTTGTACATCGCGCCGTGCGGCTTGACGTAGGCCACGCGGGTTCCGTTGGCCTGGGCCAGGGCTTGGAGGGCGCCGATTTGGTAAGTGACTTCGTCGGCAAGCTCGGCGGGAGCGTAATCGATGAAGCGGCGGCCGAATGCTGCTGGGTCGTTGTAGCCCACGTGCGCGCCGACGGTGACGCCTGCTTCTGCGGCCGCCTTGAGGGTGCCCGCGATGGAGTGCGGGTCGCCGGCGTGGAAGCCAGTGGCGACGTTGGCGGAGGAGACGAGCTGGAGCATCGCGGCGTCATCGGCCACGGGGTTGCCGGCGGTGGTTTCGCCGAGGTCAGCGTTGAGGTCTATGTGCAGCGTGCTCATGACAGGAGGACACCTCTTCTATAGTTCTCGAATTGTTGAACAATCTATGGGTGTCTAGTGTAGTCCGCATCACGTCAGTTTGTGAAGTGTGTCCCGCAACTGCGTTGTGGGGGTAAGTGAAAGCGCCCCCGTGCCACGGGTGCTGTGGCGCGGAGGCGCTGGTATTAGGTGCCTGTGCAACAGGCGTTAAAGACTTAGAGCTTCAGGGCGTTCTTGACGAACGGGAAGGCAGCTGCGATGACGGCGAGAACGCCGGCAACGATAGCAGCGATGCCGAGCGGGGTCGGCTTGTTGTCCTCGGAGGAGAGCTCATCCTTAACGGAGCTCTTCTTGTCCTTATTGTCCTTATCCTTGTTGTCCTTATCCTTGTCCTGCTCGTTCTTGTCCTTGTCCTTGTCTTCGTCCTCGACAGGTGCAGGATCCTGGCGCTCGCCGTCGACGATATCGAAGTCGACCTTGCCCGGGCCGCCCTGGGAAGCGCCCCAATCGCCGAGGTCGATCGATTCAGATTCACAAACTGCTGCGCCTTCCTTGGCCATTTGGAAGACATCGAAGCGGCTCAACGTGAGCTCTGCATTGTCGGTGGCCTGCCAGGCGAACTCGCTCACCTTCTTGAAGGTGTGGTCCTTGCCGTCAATTTTGACGGTGAACTCAGCCTTCGGGGTGCCGCAGTTGGTAGTGGTGGCAGCTTCCTCAGCAGAAGCGACGGTGGTGCCAGCGAATACGAGAGAGCCAGTCAGGGTTGCGGCGAGCAGGCCGCGGGAGAAGTTATTCATGTTGTCTCCAGTAGAGATGAAATAGAAGTGAAAAATAGTGAATCGGAAAGGTTTTAGAACCAATCAGATAACCGGTATCGGCTGAGGTAAGAGTGTAGGTCGCTCGTGCAGCGGATGTCGCAGCTTTGAATATAAATTTGACTATTTTTAATCTGCCCCTTAGCTAACGGGTGTTTTCCGGACATTGAAAACACCCCCAATCACTTGAACGAAGTGATTGGGGGTGACTAGTCAACGCCGAAGAAATGGCGTTTTAGTGCTTCAGGTTAGAACGGAAGCTTGATGCCCAGTGCGCGTGCAGCATTCGGGACGATTGCAGCCAGTGCGCCAAGGACGCCAATGACGATTGCTGCGATGCCCAGGTCGGTCGGCTTGCCGTCCTCGGAGGATAGTGCATCCTTGATGCCATCAAAGGAGCTCTTGTCCTTGTTTTTATCCTTGTCGCCCTCGGACTCGTCACCGTCGCCGTTTTCGGAGTCTTCGTCGTCGCCGTTGTCAGCGTCGTCGCCGCCGTCGCCGCCCTCAGACTCGTCGTCGTTGTCAGCGTCATCGTCGCCGCCCTCGGACTCGTCGTCGTTGTCGGCGTCATCGTCGCCACCGGTGTTGCCGTCTGACTCATCGTCGCCGTCGGTCTCGTCATTGTCGGAACCGCCGCCATCGTTGCCGGTGCCCCAGTCGTCGATATCGATAGATTCAGCATCGCATACGTCTTCGCCATCCTTAGCCAGGTCGAAGATATCGGCGCGGCTTAGCTCAACCTTTTCATCGTCGGTGGCCTGCCACAGGAATTCGCTGACCTTCTTGAAGGTGTGCTCCTTGCCATCAACGGTGGCAGTGAACTCGGCCTTCGGGGAGCCGCAGTTGGTGGTGGCAGCTTCCTCAGCAGAGGCGGCGGTGGCCCCAGCGAATGCGAGTGAACTGGTCAGGGTTGCGGCAAGCAGGCCGCGAGAGAAGTTAGACATAAGTACTCCGAGAATAGGTAGAAGGTGAAAGGGTGATGGAAAGTGGAATGAATCATTCCGTTAACCGGTATCGGTTGGGTTCGGAGTGTAACTCAGATCCCACGCGTGCGGCTGATGTAAGACGAAAAACCTTCGATTTTCGGGAGTACTCCCCATGAACACACAAAGGCACCCCCAATCCACGCGATGGTGGTGGGGGTGCCTGTGTGCTTAACGACGTCCCTTAGGACGTTCAAGCTTCAGTGATTAGAACGGAAGCTTGATGTTCAGAGCCTGAGCAGCGGCCGGAACGGCAGCAGCGATTGCGCCAAGGACGCCGAGGACGATGGCGGCGATGCCCAGATCGGTCGGCTTGCCTTCCTCGGAAGACAGCTTGGCCTTAATGTCGTCGAAGGAGCTCTTCTCCTTGTTCTCCTCCGGCTTCTTGCCGTCGTCCGGGTTCTTGCCGTCACCAGGGTTCGTGCCGTCGTCCGGCTTCTTGCCGTCACCAGGGTTCGTGCCCTCCTCCGGCTTCTTGCCGTCGCCAGGGGTGTTCTCGCCCTCGCCCGGGTTCGTGGTGGTCTCGTCGTCGCCGTTTTCGCCCTCGCCCGGGACCGGATTCTCCTCGTTGTCCTTGCCCGGGTTGGCCTCGTCGTCACCGCCGGTCTCGCCTACGCCGGCCTCGCCGCCACCTTCGGTGCCACCGTTCTCGGTGTCAGTGTTGCCGGCCTCGCCGCCACCGTTCTCGGTGTCAGTGGTGGTGATGCCGTCGGGGTTCACGGTGGTGTTCTCTTCCGCGTTGGCGGCGGTGGCGCCAGCCAGTGCGAGGGAGCTCGCCAGAGCGGCAGCGGTGAGGTTGCGGGAAATGCGCTTCATATTATTTCTCCTGGGAATAGATCGGGGACGTCTTATGAAAGTGAAAAGCCGTCATCAGGCGATGTTCGTTATCGCTTACTGAATTCGACCTCCCACATGCTAACGAAGGCCGGAAAAGGATTGGTCAAACTGTGAAAGGTTATATGGGTATTCCATGACAGCTGCCAAGGGCTTATCAGCGCGCAATAATGTTTGCTGGCGCGGTTATGGCGCTACAAAAACGCGAAAAAGACTGTATGGCGGTGGTGCGGTCGGAGAGAAGGCGTGGGGTAGGTGCTGAGGATGTTGACAGGCGTTACACAGGGGATCTGTGAAAGTCTCCGGCGGCGGAGAGTGCATTTATTGAGTGAAGCGCAACATATCGCCGTATTGTTATGAGAGAATTCACACACGTGATATCCCTAAGGAGAACTCATGCAATGGACAAAAGTCGGCGCGAGCCTCGCCGCTGTTGTCGCAGCAGCTGGCCTGACCGCATGCGGAGGAGATGGATCCGGTGATGCGGCGGATGTTGATTTCATCAGTACCAACTCCACCGAACCCCAAAAGCCGCTCATTCCTGCAGATACCAGCGATGTGCCGGGTGCAACGCTCATCGACCTCATCTACTCGGGACTCGTGTACTTCGATGAGAACGGTGAGGTGCACAACGACCAAGCAGAGAGCATCGAGAAGACCGATGACGTGACGTACAAGGTCACGCTCAAGGAGGATGCGGTGTTCTCCGATGGCTCCCCGGTGCGTGCCCAGGACTACGTCGATACGTGGAACAACGCTGTAAAGAACAGCATGCTCTCTGCCTATTTCTTCGAGCCCATCAAGGGCTACGAGGAAGGAGCAGGGAGTATGGAAGGGCTCAAGGTTGTCGATGAGAAGACGTTCACCATTGAACTTGATGAGCCCACAGCGGATTTCGAGACTCGTTTGGGCTATTCCGTCTTTTTCCCCATGCACGAATCAGCCTTCGATGACATCGACGCCTATGGCCAAAACCCAGTGGGAAGTGGACCTTATAAGCTGCAGGAATGGAACCATAACCAGAATGCGATCCTCGTTCCCAACGAGAAGTATGAAGGTGACCGCAAGGCGCAGAACGATGGTCTGAACTTCGTTTTCTATGCCGACGCCAGTGCGGCCTATGCTGACTTGCTTTCGGGGAACCTGGATGTTTTGGACTCGGTTCCGTCCTCGGCCATGGCCAACTTTGAAACTGATCTCGGCGAGCGCGCAGTGAACGAGCCTGCTGCAATTTTCCAGTCCATTACTATCCCCGCCGGGGATGAGAACTTTAGTGGGGAGGCGGGGGCGTTGCGTCGACAAGCACTGTCCATGGCCATTGACCGCGAGGAGATTACCCAGACCATTTTCCAAGGGACGAACACTCCGGCGGTGGATTTCACATCGCCTGTGCTTAACGACGGTGCCACAGACATCCCTGGCAACGAGGTCCTGACCTATAACCCGGACAAGGCGCGCGAGCTGTGGGCCAAGGCGGAGGAGATGAAGCCATTCAAGGGGCCGTTCACCGTGGCGTACAATTCCGACGGTAGTCACAAGGAGTGGGTCGATGCTGTCGTGAACTTCATTCGAAACACCCTTGACATTGATGCGCAGCCAGCGCCGTATCCGGATTTCAAATCGCTGCGCGATGAGGTCACGAACAAGACGATCGAGGGTGCGTTCCGCACCGGCTGGCAGTCGGTATACCCGTCGCCGTCGAGCTTCTTGGAGCCGCTGTATGCCACAGGTGCTGCGACTAACGACGCCGACTATTCCAACCCCGAGTTTGATTCGCTTCTGCAGAAAGCGGCGGCGGCAGCCAACGAAGAGGAGAGCGTTGAGCGGGTCAACGATGCCCAAGCGGTACTCATGAAGGACCTTCCAGCAATCCCGCTGTGGTACACCAACTCCACTGGTGGCTACTCCGAGCGTGTCGATGATGTGATCTTTACGTGGAAGTCGAAGCCGCTGTATTACAAGGTGACTCTGAAGTAGATCGATACACGTCCTGCTACGTGAAAAGCGCTCCTCAACGATTGGTGGTGAGGAGCGCTTTGTCGTGAGCTTTTGGAGCTATTAGAAGGGCAGCTTGATGCCCAGGGGCTTTGCCACGCTCGGAGCGACAGCAGCGATGGCGCCGATGACGCCCAAGACAGCAGCGACGATGGCAGCGATGCCAAGATCGGTCGGCTCGCCGTCCTTGGAGCTGAGGGCTTCATCAAAGGAGCTGGACTCATTGGTGCCGGTCGGCGCCTGCGAAGGCTCATCCGCTGGCTCTGCGGGCTTCTCCGTCGGGGTGGTCGGCGTTGTCGTCGTCGACGTCGTCGAGCTCGGCGGGTTCTTGGCCAGAGACTCCTTGATTTCAGCGGCTGCGGTGTCCTGCTTGCCACAGGCAGCGGCGTTGTCCTTGGCAATCGCCATGACCTCGGCGCGGTCGAGGGTCAATTCTTCATTGTCAGTGGCGCGCCAGAGTCCGAATTCCTCCTGCTTGAAGGTGTGCTCGGTGTCCTCGATGGTGGTGGTGAACTCTTCGGCTGGAGCCCAGCAGAAATTGATCTCGGTAGCCGAGGTGTTGGTGGCGTTTGTTGTGGACTCGTCGGCGGTGGCGATGGTCGAGCCAATAACACACAGAGAGCCTGCCAGGGCGGTGGTGGCGAGAGCGAGTGAAGCCTTCTTCATGGGATTCTCCTAGAAATAGAGCGAAGGAAAGTGAAAGATAGAAAACCCTTGGTGTGCAGGGGCTATTCAACTATATTAACGCTACCTCAAGCGCTAAGCACAAAACCGCGAGAACCGCGTTCCTCCAGGCTCTTCAAGGTAAGGCCTGGAGGCACGCGGGGAACGCGGCGCAGGGACTCTTAGATAAAGAACTTGCGGCGGGCGGCGAAAGCACCAGCTGCAATCATGGCTGCGATGGCCAGTGCGGCGAGGCCACGAGCAACGGTGTTGGAACCGGTCTCAGCGGAGATACCGCGCGACTGTACCTGGGACTTCTCGGCGGTGCTTTCGGCAACCTGACCACCCTGGGCGATGACCTCGTCCTTGTTCTCCTTGAGCATCTGCTCGGAAGCGGCCTTCTCCTCGGCACTCGGGGCGTCGTTCTGGGCTGCCTCCTGGGACTTCACGTAGGTCTTGCCGTCCTTGGCCAGGTACCAGGTCACGCCACCGATAACGAGGGCGGCCGGCAGAGCCAGCCATGCCAGCTGCTTGGCGTCGAAATCGGAATCCTCGGCGGAACCGGCCGGGGGCTGGGAGCCGCCCGTCGGATCGGTCTCTCCAGAAGGAGGAGTAACAGGCTTGTCCTTGTCCTCACCGGCCCCCGGATTCTCGTTGCCGGTCTCGGGCTTCTCGCCGCCAGCCTCCGGCTTCTCCGGGTCATTCTTAGGAGCATCGCTGCCGTTGTCGATCGGGTAGTCAACCTGGGACGGGCCGGCCGGCGCCGGGTCTGGGTTGGCCGGTGCAGGGGCGTTGTCCTGAGAGTCCTCATCAACCGGGGCTGCTGGATCCTCGGCGGGGTTGTCGGCGGGGGCTTGCTTTTCCTGCAGGCGCTCCCATGCAGCTTGTGCCTGTTCTGCGGTGAGGGAGACGGAGCCCAGTGGATTGGTGCTCTTGTAGGTGCCGTCAGCCTGGCGCTGGTAGGTAGTGCCATCGAGTTCGAACTCAGCCGGCGCCGGAATCTGTGCAGAGGCAACGGCGGTGCCGCCCAGTGCGAGGGAGCCAGCCAGTGCGGCTGCGGTCAGAGTGCGGTGGATGCGCTTCATGTGTGTCTCCTAGTGGGTTTGTGAGAGGTAGTTCATCAGACCAGAACCACAATAGTCACAATTCTCACATCAGTCACAGGGGTTACAATGTGGTAATCCGCAACTTTCGGGATGGAAGTCCCGCCACGCATGCCGAGTGTTCGATCGCTACGGGGTATCGTGCTGGGGGTTAAAGCGGCTGGTCATTGCCTAAGAGTCGTGGCTAATGTGGTCCTGCTGGTTGTGCGAATGTTCGACAATGACCTGCGTAAACAGGCATCCCCCCGTTATTGGGTAAAAACAGGCGGAGCCTAGTTCTGGGGCGCAGTCTCAGGTGCGGTTGTTACGCCCTCAAACTGCCAGCCCACCACCGCGTTGCGCACTGCAGAAGCCAGTGGGTTGGCCGGCTGAATGCAGCTGATGGTGAGCAAGCGGCCGGGTTTGGCATCGGTGCCCCAGATGCTCTCGTCCTGCTCAAGGCCCTCCTTGGAGGGATCGTGCAGATCTGTTGCGGTATACACCAGCCACTGCTCGCCGGAATTCTGCGTGCGCAGATACAGCTTGTCGCCCACCGCAGCCTTGTGCTCATCGGCGCGGCCGTCGTAGAGGTTATTGAATACCGCCGGCACACCCGCGCCCGTGTGACCAGCAATGACCACGATGTCCGGCGAGTCCGTTCCGGGCAGCGAATAGGGCTTGTCCTCTGCGGTATAGGTACAGGCCTTATTCATGGAGTCCGGGTTGATCTTATTGTCCTTGACCCGGCAGGAACCTTCCTCGAATTTTGCGCGCACATCAATCGCTGGGATGTACATCTCCACCGCGGGGGAGGGCTCGATGACGGTAGCAGGCTCCGTTGCTACTTCTGTGGGCTGCGGTGCGGGTGTGTCTGGTTCCTGATTGAGCTTGAGCGCGGCGATAATGCCGACCAGCACCACCGCCACAATGGCTACGAGGTGGAGGCCACGGCTGTCGCTGGGCTTGCGATGGCGCGCTGTGACCTGGTTTGACCGGCGTCGTGGGCGGTGGGGCTGCTGCTTGGCGACGGCCCCCGCGCGGCCGTACGAGGAGCGGCTTCGGCGGCGGGCGCGTTCTGCGCGGAGATCGATGCGGATTCCCTCTTCCGGCAGACGGTAGTTATCGCGCCGCGCCGAGTAGCGAGAATCCATGGTGTGCTCCTGAGGGATAGATGATTAGAAAAATACAGTACTACCCGACGGCAAGCTGATAGCGCAGCGCATAGGTGATAAGCCAGTGGGTGGACATGAAGTGGCCGTCGACAAGCTGCGGCCGCGCGCTGGCCACCAAGGCTTCGGCGCGCGGCAGGGCCGAGGCGTCGAAATGCTCGGCGAGCTCAACAATCATCCACGCCCTTGTGAGTGCCAGGCCGTAGAGATGGGCTAAGCGGCCATCGGTCGGGTCGAGTACTTCTGGGATATCGGTAAGGAAATCCAGTGCTTCGGCGCGGTGGGGGAGGAAACCGTCGAACCACTGCGGGAAGTCCGGGAGAACGCGCGACATGAGCAGAGCCTCAGATAATCCGTTAGAGAGGAAATCGTGCCCGGACAGCTCCCACTCGAGTGGGTAGGCGCGGTCATCGCCGAAAAGGCGAACCGCAGCCTTGCGCACCGAATCCGCCAGCGAATCCTGCCCGATCTTCTCCGCGGCCTCGAGGATGAGGAAAAGGTTGAAGGCGGTATTGGAGTGCATGCCGTGGAGTACTGGTTGGTTGAGTGAACCGAGCCAGTCGTGGCAGTGCTGCGCGGTGAGCTCGACGAGCTTGTCCATCGATTCGCTGGGACGGATGGAGGCTAGTTGCAACAGCCAAGCGCGCCCGTAGGGCATCTCATACCCGGGGTGTTCGACAAGGTAGTTGTATTCGATGGTGAGGGCTTGGGGGCTGAGGCGATCGTCGAGGAGCGTGGCAAGACTGGTGGGAGACTTGGGCCCGAGCATGGTATCCAACAGCGCCCCGGAATACTGCATGTGGACGCTGGAATGCCAGTCGAAACAGCCGTAGAAACTGGGGTGCAGCTCGCGTGGGCGCACGGTGCAATCATCAGCTGAGCTGCTCGTGTGGTGCATTGCGGCGGGAAATTCGCGCTCGAGGGCGTCCACAATTGTCTCCGCCCAGGTTTTGGCCCAATTCTCTAGCGTGGTCATGCGTCAAGTATGACAGAGACCCCGGACATCTATCACGACCTGCAGTTTCGTGGTTGTGTGCTACAGGGAAAGTGCAGCCTTCAACTGCGGGAGGAAAAACTCTGCTGCTTTAGCAAGCCCAGCCACCGCCGCGGTGACGAGAGCAACGACGCCACCGGCTGCGAGCAGGGAGAGGCGCTTTTCTTTCGCGTCAATCTGTTCAAGTTCGTGCTCATGCTCGTCGCGCAGCGCGTCTTTGACGTTGATATCCATGTTGAACTCGCCCCATGCCTGGGAGGCGGACCGATATTCCTCTTCGGCTGCTTTTATCTCTTCCGCTGAAGCGCCGGAGTTCTTTAGCTCTTCCAGCTTGAGGCGGGCGTCTTCAGCGTTCTGCCACATCTCTTTAGCCCGGGCTTCATCTTCTTCAGATGGCTTGTACTCTTCGGCCCCGTCTGCCTTGCTGCTAAATGCGCTGAAGCAGTCTTCGCGCAAGCACCGAGAGGATTCCACGTTGAGCTCCTGTGCCGTCGCAGTAGGAACCGCTACGAGGCCTGCGGCGATGACTGTTGCCATTCCAAGGCCGGACCGGCGATGCCACGAATTCATAGAAGTCTCCTTCAATAGGGAAAGTAGGGAAGCGGCTTTACTGTATCGCGGGACGCGTCCGAGCGCTGAAAAATGGGAGGGTTCTGTTGGTCAACAAACCATTCTTTCCTGACTGTATAGCCAGAATTCGGCTGGTAATTTTCGAGGCAGTCGAACAAAGGAGCGATTGTGTGAGTTATTGTCTTAGCTTCTTTCTAATGTGTAAAGCAGACATTTGAAGCGTTGGGGAATCGGTTCATTGTGGGGCGCAAGGGTGTCCACAGCATAGGATGCAGTTCACAGAAGAGGACTGCTGCACAACTCACGAGGGGGAGCCATGAGGTTCTTAGAACAAAAGCCGACAACTTTTAGTAAAGGGCAGATACATCGAATAGGCAGTGCGCTGCGCGCTGGGAAAGAGATCGATGAGGGGCTATACCGGCTCATATTGGTTCAACAGTCTGCCTTATGCGACCATCTTGAGTCCTTGGCCGTATCAGCATTGAGTAAATCGGGTGTGCCACTGGAGCGTTCGACAAATGCCGTTGTGGAGCCGGATTCGAATCGTTTCTTCGTAGGATCGAGGGTTAAGACCCGGCCAGTGCTTGTTGAGAAACTAAGGAGAATGCCGAGCTTTCCGCTGGAGAGCATCCACGATTTTTCGGGAGTGCGAATGGACTTTGATGTCTCGCTTTCGGAGCAAACAAGAGTCGCTGAAATACTTGCCCAAGACCTTGAAGAGCAAGGCGCTGCTCGCGTCAAAATTCAGGATATGAGAGAAAAGCCGCACTCTGGGTATCGGGCGATCCATCTGCACATTTATTCTCCGGCAGGCCGTGCCGAGTTCCAACTACGCACAGCACTCCAATCACGATGGGCCAACCTCTACGAACTGGCTGGTGACTTATACGGTCGGGGCATTCGATACTTGGAGTTTGGTGAGCAAGTACCGCGGCAATTCAATACCCAGGTCCGCTCACTCCATGAGCTTTCAGACGTTGTGTACAAAGTGGAGAGGTATTTCGATGCGCTTTCCCCTCCGTTTGCCGAGCATATCCTCGAAACAGTAGGGCTGCGTGAAGCCCGTTTATTGCGGCAAAAGACTTCTACGATGTTGGATAGATTCATTAGTCGGCTCGACAAGAGATGGGCAGACAATGGGTCGGAAAGGAGCGAATAGCATGCCGGCTTTTCTCATCAAGTATCACCGCCCGACGGGTGCATTGAATGTTACCGAGTTTGGAACCTTGACTGAGGCAACTCTTGCCCGTCATGACCTTGATCAAATCAACGATGACCCCGATGTTGAACTCGTTGCTATTGGTGCTACGAACTTGGAATCCGTCCGGCACACGCATGCGCGTTACTTCTTCCGTGAGAAAACCGCGCCGCCGTACCCTTTTGTGGCTTAAGTCCGGCGGCTCTGAATAGCGCTGCGAGAAGAGATTAGCTGCGCAGGATCTTCTCCATGGCCTTGCCTTTGGCGAGCTCGTCAACGAGCTTGTCCATGTATCGAATGTTTTGTATCAGCGGGTCCTCGATGTCCTGCACCTTGTATCCGCAAACGCTCCCGGTGATAAGTGAGCGGGACGGGTTGAGATGTGGTGCCTGTTCGAAGAATTCCTCGAGGGTGACCTTCTCCTCTCGCGCCCGCTCTAAGCCCTCAACTGAATAGCCAGTGAGCCAGGAGATAACTTCGTGGAGCTCGTTGACAGTCCTGCCTTTGCGCTCTACTTTGTTGACGTAGTGCGGGTAGATGTCGGCGAAGGGCACGGAAAAGATGCGGTGGGACATAGGGGCGCAGTATATCCATTGTTGCTGGTTTAGCCGTGCCACAGCGTGGAAATGGGCATTGCCCATAGGTTCTTGCCCATTGGTAGGACGTCTTTGCCCGTATACAGGACGATTCCTGCGCGGAAGGAAGCGCCTGCAACCTGCTGAAGATAGCGCAGGCCGGCAAAGTCTTTCGGCTGGATCGACATCGCAGCTTTGACTTCGATGCCAACGATGTCCCGGGATCGCGATTCCAATACGAGGTCCACTTCTTTGCCAGTGGACGTACGAAAGTGGAAGAGGCGATAGTCAATCGAAGACCAGGCCTTCTGCTTCAAGAGCTCGTTGGCGACGAAAGCTTCACAGATACCTCCAGTGATCGTGCTGGAGATATTCATCTCCAAAGCCTCTGGATCGAGTCCTGCAAGGCTTGTAGCAAGTGCGGTATCCGAAAGAAAGACCTTGGGCTTAGAAATTGCCCGCTTCTCTAGATTGGTTCCCCAAGACGGCAACTGGTTGAGCAAGAATACGTCACTCAATGCAGTCACATAGGTAGGGACCGAGCGTTGAGGAATATCGAGCGCGCGCCCAATGTGTGCAGCTACAAGCTCCGCAGTTCCTTGTGCCGCCAACTTGTTGAGAAGATTGCTCAAGCGGTCGGGGAATTGAATGCCGTAGAGCTCGGCAGCATCCTTCGACAGTACTCGTTCAATGTAGGCGTCGAACCAGCGGTGCTGTCGCCGCCGGCTAGCATCTCTAAGCCCTGGGAAACTCGGTGTGCAGAAGAGCTGAAAGTAGTCACTCCGGGAAGGAGTAAACGTGGGATTCAGCCCTGAATCCCCTAATGACCACACCCGTCCGGCAAAGTCATCGTAGATGCCCAAGCGTTCACCCACGCTAAGGCCGTGAAGGCGGATTGTTTCTGCACGGCCAGCGAGCGACTCTTCAGCTCCTGTGAGACTGAGGAGATTCGACGACCCGGTGAGGATAAAGCGTCCTGGTCGTCGATCTTCTTCGAGTGCGCCTTTGACTGCGCGAAAGAGCTCGGGCGCGCGTTGAATTTCATCAATTGCTAGTGTCCCCTCGGGGATCTGCCTGACAAACCCGTCTGGGTCCTCTTGTGCAGATGCCAGCGAAGCGCTCTCATCAAGATTAAAGAACCTATGCTCTTTATCTTCGAGCAATTGATGAACGAGGGTGCTCTTTCCTACCTGGCGTGCGCCAGAAATGGTCAGCACAGGCGTATCCGACAGGATTTCCTCCGCCAGATCTTGTGCGTTTCTATGTAGAAAAGAATCAGTCATGACAGTCAATCTACCTGCGATGTTGCGGTTCTGCAAGGCTCTCGTTGCCGTTTTGCAAAGAACTCATTGCCATTCTGCAATTCCCGCGTTGCCGTTCTGCAAGGGGGCCGTTGCCGTTCTGCAATGCTTGCGTTGCCGTTCGATCACGCTATGAAACGCTGAAAAGAGGGCACCCCTCAGCCGTCGTAAAGCAGCGCGAGGGGTGCCCTCTGTGGCGGGGCCTGGGGGAGGTGAGCTAGTTCAGTTAGTTCCAGACGGGGGCGTCGCCAAGCTGCAGCTCGGAGTAGCGCGCCTCCGGAACGGTGGCGGAGTAGGGCTTGCCCACAGCCTCCCATTCCTGATCAGCGTTGCAACGTACGTCCTGGCCGTCAGTGTCGAGCATGGTAAAGCCCCACACCAGCTTGCCCTGGGAGTTCGCCGGCAGCGTGTACGGGCCGACCTTTTGGTCAAGCTTCCAGTGCTGCTCGTGAACGTAGGTGAAACCGTAGGTCTGGGTGAGCACCTTGGCCAGCTCGTCTTCGCCCTTGATGGAGCCGGAGATCTCGATCGTCTGCGTGCGCGCTTGGGTCACGGTGTGGCTGACCGGAACGGGCTCATCGTTGCGGTTGGCCACGCTGGTGGCATCCGTCTGCTTGAACCAGCGGCGGGTGGCGGTGACATAGGTGCCGTTCTCACCGGGTGTTGCGCAGTGAGTGCCCGGCTTGTGGTCCTCATTCCAGCGCTGGGGCAGCTCGAAGTCCCCGCCGAAGTCCGCGGCGTGGGCAACGGGAGCGGCCGCCAGCAGGCTCAGCGCAGCGAAAGCGCTCGCGGCAGTGCGCGCGATGGACTTCTTCAGCACGACTTAGCCCCAATCGTTGTTGTCGCGGGTGGAGACCTCCACGTGGCGCTCCTTCGGCAAGGTAGCGGTGAAGGTCTCACCGTTGGCCTGCCAAGTGTTATCGGAACCGCAGATGGTCTTCTGGCCCTCAAAGTCGGAGACAACCCAGCCAGCGCGCATGACGGCGGTCTTGCCCGGGGCGATGTTGTACGGGCCGACCTGCTCGCCGACCTCGTAGGACTGGGAGTCGGTGTAGCTGGAGGAGAAGGTGAAGTTGATCAGATCCAGCAGCTTGAAGTCCACGCCGGCGGAAACGTTCCAGGTCTTGGTCTTGGTTTCCTTGATGGAGCGGGTCACCGGCAGCGGCTCATCGTTGTAGTTGGAGATGGTCCAGGAGCCAGCGGAGCCGTCGAAGTAGGTGCGCTTGATCTCTACTGTCTGGCCGGTATCACCCGGGTTGGTGCAGTGCTCACCAATGGTGGTCGGGTTAGCCGGGCCCAGGTCACGTGCCGGAAGAGCGTTGGCGGCTGGGGTAGCGATCAGGCCGCAGGCGATGGCCACGGCGGCGGTGGTGGAAGCAATCTTGGTCTTGAACATGTGGGTGTACTCCTTGGATGAAAAGTAGGGAAGTGCTTAGTAGATGGTTTGGGTCGGAACAGGAAGGTTGCGGTACTCCTCCGGGGTGACGTCCTCGGTGCGAGTGGAGCCGTCCTTGCCCGTGATGGTGGCCTCCGCCCAGAAGCCGCTGGGAGCGGTGGTTTGCTTGTAGTTGGAGGTCAGGCTGTATTTTCCGTCCTTGCCGCAGTGGATTTCGCGGTAGTTGATGCGGGTCATGGTGGTGCCGTACTCCACGCGCACGCGCTCACCAGGGGCCAGGTCGATGTGCTGCAGCTCGGTTCCCACCGGCATGTAGGCGCGCTTGACCGCGCCGACGGATTCCAGCCAGCCCTTCGGAATATCGCCGCGGTTGCCCTGCCAGTTGGTGTAGGGGGCGTGCTCCGCGCCGACGACGAAGTCAGTAACCGGTGCATACTCATAGTCACCCTTGGACCAGTTGAGGAAGTCCGTGGAGTAGCCCGGCTTGCGGAAGGTCGGCGCCACCGCGGTGATATCCAGCGGGTACCAGGAGCTATCGCGGCCCTCGCAGGTCTCGCCCTCCTTGGGCCAGGAGGGATCGCGCTGCAGTTCCTCGGAAGGCTGCATGATTTCATCCTTCTTCGGATCCGCAATCTTTTCCAGACTGGGGCCAGATACGGAGGTGTAGTTGCCCTCGATGGGCTTGGAGTTCGCGCCCGGGGAGCGGGAAGGGATCTCCATGGCCAGGTCCGAAACGGAGCCGTCCGCCTTGATGATGTAGGCAAAGGCATAGCGCTCGGCCGGGCCCTTGCCGCGGATGACGTTGGCACCCGGCATGTTCTCTAGGCGGTCGTCGTTACAACCGACGAACATAGAGATGAAGTCCTTTTCCATCACGCCGTATTCCACGCGGAAGGACTCGCCCGGCTTGAGCGTGATAGGGCCGAAGGTTTCCTTCTCCTGCCAGCCGTTGCTTAGCTTCAATCCGATATCGGACTTGGCCGTGGTGTCCCACCCGGAAGGCATCGTGGCCTTGGAGTTGGCTTCAATCTTGTGGTTGGTGCCCGTTTCTACCGAAGCGGTATAGGGCACTTCTTGGTCAGTGGTGTTCTTGAACTGCAGGGTACCGTCGCTCAAGTAACGGCGGCCGGTTTCGGCAAAGTGCCACTCGGGTGTGGCGTTGTCTTCGCCTGCTGCGCTGCAGCTCTTGTAGAGGTTAGTAATGGGGTAGGCCTGTGGCATGGGCGGAATGTCGGCCGCCTGTGCCGCAGGGGTAATGCAGGCCGCGGCTGCCGCCAGCGGTGCAAGCGCACGCAGTCCCTTAATAAGCACCTGTGTACCGTCCTTATATTTTGTTAAAGAGTAAGGAAAGATTCATAAAATCTGGGTACATCTTAGGAGGCGCTGGGTAGTCCGGCAATAGGTTTGTGCGGGCCTTCAAGGAAAAGTTAGGGGTGTAAAGTAACTTCCTTCCAGCCTTTTGACCTTTCGTTCACAAACTTGTGATTACCCAATATGGAGGGTAGTCGCACGCCGGGGAGGCGGCTTTTGTTCTTAGAACAGGTCCCAGATGGTAATGCCCAAAATGACTGAACCCAGGGCAAAGACAAAGTAATTCCATGGGTCATTCCGGAATTTCTTGTACTCCTTGACCTTGTGAAACATGTACACCGGCAGCAAGAAGATGAGAATTGCATCAAACACGCCGCCCACCAGGTAGATGAGATTGAGAATCGGCGGATTAAACACGGAGACCGCAGTGCCGGTGATGAAAATGAAGACGTAGACAATGGTTAGCAATGTACGTCGGTTGACCCGGTTTGCTGTACGCGGAGCCAGCAGGCCAACCATGTAGGCGGTACCTTCTTCTGCGCCGAGCATTGTTCCAAAGTAGGAGGTCACGATGGCGAAGATGACAATTAATGGGGCCAACACGGCCAGCGCGTGAACTCCGGTGACATTGGCAAAGTAGGACAACACCGGAATGTTTTGCTCGGAAGCCTCCCGCATACCGTCAGCTCCCAGCGCCAAAACGCATGACCAGACAAAGAACATGGTGAAGATGACCAGCAGCGCGGCCGTGTAGAGCTCAATGCGCGAGACTTGCTTTTCGGTGTTCTTGCCGTAAGTGGATTGCATATCCACTGACATTTGCGATAGCGCCGCCATGTGGGAGAAGGAGAAAGCCAGTACGGGGAGAATAAGAACGGCGCCGAGCAAGATATATGACCAGCTTCCGTCTTTGTAGTCCACGTCCAGGAAGGAATGAAAATCCCACTGGGGGATGAGGTAGATCGACGTTGCCGCAAGCGAAATGATGAGCGGATAAACCAGAATTTGTGCCAACCAGAGCATAGGTTTGCGCCCGATAGCGAAAATGCCGGTGAGAGTGCCCACGCACAGCACTGAAAGAACCCAGCGGTTGATGGAAGGTCCATGGAGCTGGTTAACAATGAAGCTGTCGATGGCATTTGTTACGGAGATGGCATAGATGAATACCGTGGGGATGTTGGCCAGGGAGTACATCAACGCCACGAACAAACCTGTGTTGCGTCCAAGGTACTTGCGCACCAGTTCCAAGATGTCCAGCCCGTAGTCCTGGGTGGGTGCACCGGCGACAATGCGGGCATAAGTGCGGTGGGAGAAATACACCAAAGGGAAAATGATCACCGTGGCGAAGGCGAGCGGCCAGAAGCCAAAGGCTCCTGCCTGTAGCGGCAGGAAGAGGATTCCGGCACCCATCGCGGTGCCAAAAAGCGCAAGAACCCAACTCAGCGCCGTGCCTTCGGACTTCGGTGGTGTGCTCGCAGACTGTGTGGAATCCCCCGGGTCGGTGGTCTGTGCAGTGGTGTCGGCTTTGGACGAAGTCATAAAATACTTTCTAGTAATCGACGGCCTCGCGGACAATTGGGCAGGTCATACAGTGCCCGCCTCCTCGGCCGCGCCCCAGCTCTGCCGAGCCGATCTCCACTACCTCAATGCCGGCAGCCCGCAGCTTCTTGTTGGTGTGCTTGTTGCGGTCATAGGCCACCACCACGCCAGGTTCAATGGCCACGACGTTGTTGGCATCATCCCACTGCTCACGCGCAGCGGTATAAACGTCCCCGCCGGTTTCAATGACCTCGAAGCGTCCAATACCGAGTGCCTGGGCAACGACATCGAGGAAGGAGTCGGTGGGCAGTTCGACGTCGAAAGGCGCCGTGCTTGTGGAGGGATGCAACACGATGGGCCGGATGGTGTCCACAACCTTGGGGTAGGCAGTGACCTTATCGGCATCCAGGAAGGTGAGCACGGTGTCCAAGTGCATCGAGGCGCGGTCAGCGGCCATGGCGGCGATGATGATCTTCTCCGCCGCACCTTCCTCGAAGAGCCGCATGGCCAGCTGGCTCACGCCCTGCCACGTGGTGCGCTCGCCCATGCCGACCAGCACGATGCCCTTACCAATCGGCATGATGTCTCCGCCCTCCAGAGCCGCCAGCCCCGGCTCTTCATCGGTATTGCCGTACCAGAATTGGAAATCTGCCTGCGCAAACCGCGGGTGATAGTTGTAGATAGCCCGGGTCAGCAGCGTTTCCTGGTGGCGTGCCGGCATGCGCATGGGGTTGAGGGAGACCCCACCATAAATCCACGCCGAGTTATCGCGCGCGTACTGTGTGTTGGGCAGAGGGCGCAGCGCAAAAGCGGACGGCCCGTAGACCTCACGCATGGCGTCGATGGTTCCGTGGCCTAAGCCCTTCGGGATTTCGGCGAAGGGCAGCCCGCCGATGAGAAGTTCGGCCAGGCGTGCCGTGGGCATCTCATTGAACCAGTGGCGCAGCTCGCCACCGATGCCCGCGCCGACGTTCTTATCCAGCAGCTTGTAGTCGAGGATGAAATCCCGCCCGCCTGGGGTATCCAGGGTCTCTTCTAAAAGCTTGTGCATCTCCAGCACTTCGACGCCGTAGCTGCGCAGCTGGGCGACGAACTCCGCGTGATGCTTCTTGGCTTCGTCGACCCAGAGGACATCGTCGAAAAGCAGCTCGGCGCAATTGTTGGGAGTAAGCCTTTCGTGCGCGAGCCCCGGCGCACACACCATTACTTGGTGAAGCTTGCCGACCTCGGACCAGACGCCCAATGGGGGAGTTGCCATCTGAGTGAACCTTTCTTTGCGTGCGGTGCACCGTGTTAGTCACGTGGTAGTGAGAGGTGGCACCGCAAGAGGTGATTGTGAACTAGGTGACAATTCTAAGATAAGTTTGAACTTTTTCAAGCTCCCGCCAGTGAGGAAAAGACCACGTAGACGCAGGTTTTGCGGCTGTGTGCATACTATTATCCGCGTTTATTCACACGGTCCTGGCGTGCGCATGGTGCGGTTTCACGCCACGCTTGCCGACGCCCCATCCCTCCACCACTGCGACAACACCCGCGCTGGCAGGGGCGGCATTGCCTGGTGAGCTAGATGAATAATTTTGAAAGGAATGGAAACTCTGCCCGAATAGTAGAGAAGTAAACGCTTGGGGGTAGTTGTGGCGTGCAGTCTCCGGGGCGAGCGTGTGCTCACTATTGGGAGTCGAAGTCTTCGGCTATGAGACTCGCTGCGTGCTCGCGGAGGTAGTCGCGTAAGTACGGCAAGGCGAAGTCGACTTCGCCGTGGCCCGTGGTGGTGATCATTTCGGCGTCGAGAAGCCGGCGGCGATAGTTGCCTACATAAGAATCAGTCTTATTGAAGCGTGCCTTGATATCCGCCATCTTGGAAGGGCCATCGCTTTGGGTCATGTAAACCAAAAAGCTTCGGTCGACGGGGGAGAGATCCGAGAGTGCGGGCTCATGAACAAGTTGGCCGAGCTTGCGCTGTGCAGTTGCGACTCCGCGCCGGGCAGCGTCGACGGAGATTTCGGCGCCTCCATCCGACGTGCGTTCCTTTTCCCTGAATGAGCACTGGCCGACTAGCTGAATCATGAATGGATATCCATGGCACGCTTCAACCGCGGTATCCAATGCATCCTGTGACCATGAGGTGGCGGCGCTGTGAAGGGGCTCGGCAAGTGCTTCACGAACATCCGAATCGGAGACCCTGCCTAGCTCAATGCGGTTGGCGCGGCGAAGAAAGGTTACTGGATTGGCATCGCCGCGACTGTTCAGCTTTCCGGATAGCAACGGTCTAATTGAAGATGGGATGCCCGCCATGACAACGGAGATGTCTTCACCTTCGCGAACCAGATGCTGAATTGTGCTGCCGAACTCTATGAGCTCCTGGCTGCGTTGGTGGTGCATCTCATCTAATGTCACGAGCACACCACCGGGTTCTTGGCGGGATTTTCGGTCGAGTTCGCGCTTATAAGCCAGTAAATCCTTTAGTGCATTGCGCAGTGAATAAGTGGACTCTGCAATAGCTCGAGTATCCCAATTGAGCCCGCCTCCAATGCCGAGGATGGAGACGTTGAGGCCTTTGAGCTGCTTCCTCTCCTTAGCCAAGAGCTGAATGATACTGCTGCGCAAGCGCTCTACAAAGCCGGCCGTTGCAGTGTCACTGAGCGTGAGCCAACCGCGCTCGAGCGCTTCGTCTTCGAAGGCGTTAAGAAGGACTGTCTTTCCGATGCCGCGAGGGCCGATGATGAGCGAGATCCTCTCATGGGCGCCGGGGCCCTCATCGAGCGCGAAACCGAAATCACGAATGGCATCACTGCGGCCAACCAGCAATGGGGGAGTGGCGCCGAGGGTAGCCGTAAAAGGGTTGGTGTGTTTCGGATTCATGGCACTCACTCTAGACCACAAAGCTTTTGAAGTCTTGTGAAGTTTATGAAGTTTTTGAATTTTTTGAAGTTTATGAAGAGCTGTGAAGTTTGAAAGAGGGGCCGCACCGATAAGCAATGGGAAGTGGCGGCGCGGCCCCGGAGTGATAGGGAAGAAGGGCGGATTCCCAGCCTTCCGTGTAGGGGCATCGTTGACATTAGGGCTGGGGCTGGACATCGTTGCGAAGAATTCGAACGCGCGGGTCGAACGTCCAGTCGGGCGAAACGGCAAGCTAGCACGTGCTTGGTTAACAGCATTCATGAGCCACGTACTGTAAACGTATGACTCAGGATGCTTTGAAACCTATATCGGAACTGCCCCGTGGCGAGTTTGCCTTCCCCGGCCCGCTTCGCGACGCCCTCGTTACCGCCATCCTGAACGGCACGAAAACCACCACGTCATCCTTGCTGGTTGAGCACCCGCGCGGCCGCGACCCGCGCGAGGATGTGGGCACCCTAGAGGCCGTCCTCGACTCACACGACAACGTGGTGTGCGTCATCCGTACCACCGAGGTCGAGGTCCGCCGGCTTGCCGACGTCAGCGACGAGCACGCCATCGCCGAGGGTGAGGGCTACGCCGACGCCAGCGACTGGCGCGCCGGGCACGAGCAGTTCTGGCGTTCACCCGAGTTCGTTGAGTACATCGGAGAGCTAGATATCAACGATGACACTCAGGTGGTGTGTCAGCGTTTCACCGTTGATGGGCGGTACCCGGTTAGGGCATTGGAGCCGTGGGATTCCTGAAGGGACATGCCCGTGGTCTAGGCGTTTTCGTAGCTCGTGCCCAGCGGTAAGCATCTGGACTATGAATGTTCATCTAGATTTTGCCTCAAGGTCGGGGAACCTCTAGCCGCGTTAGGCAGAATGCCTCTATGCGCAATCGTCACACCATTCTTGCTTTGACTGCTCTTCTTTCTCTCAACGCATCTAACGCTATCGCTGCTGAATCGGACCCAGGTCAGGCGGCAGTAGCGACCGGAGACGTTGTCTACTTCCAGGACATGAAGGAGTTTGAGCCCCGAGCCTGGGATGACGGGAGCCACCAAGGCGGCATCGCCTACCTAGCAACTGCCCTTGAGAATATCCGCCAAGAAGAAGGCGACCCTATCGTCGCCTTTGGTGGAGAACTTGCTGCCGGCAGCCTATTCGGCTCAGTCTTTCGCGGTGAGCCATTTGTCGAGGCTTTTAACGAACTCGGCGTGGACGTCGGCAACTTTGGCAACCACGACTTTGATTACGGCGTGGACCATACTCGTAGCCTTATCGAAAAGGCCGAGTTTCCGTGGATTTCCAGCAACCTGACTACCCAGAATGGCGAGCCGATCAGCGATGACGGGACCACCTTCACTGCTAAATCCGGTGAACTCACCGTCGGGTTTGTTTCTCTTACTGCCGACCTTGATCGAACCGTAGCTGCCAAGGATGTCGTGACGGGGGACTTCGCTGAATCCGCACGCGCCGGGGTTAACAAGCTCCAAGAAGAAGGCGTTGATGCGATCGTTTTGCTGAGCCAGATCTCAAAAGAAGACACCACTCGGGTAATGGAAGAGATTCCCGAGCTTGCAGCAGCGCTGCGTGAAGAAAACGAGGCGCAATCACCGGAAGAAGTAACCTACACCGCAGATGATCGGCCGATTATCGCACCGCGTGCTGATTATGGAACGTTGGTTCACCTCGACGTCACCGTTGACCGTTCCACGCAGAAGACCACGGTGAAGGTAGTGAACCATCCGGTCAATCCATCGCTTCCTGCTAACGAAGAGTGGAAGGCACGCAGCGAGAAACTCTACGGTGAATTAGACCGTCAACTGGGCGAGCAACTTGGTACTGCGACGCAGGCTTTATCAAAAGCAGAACTAGGCCCGTTGGTAGCGGATGCATACCGCGAACATTTCGATACTCAGCTCGGATGGCAGAACGGTGGCGGCCAGCGTGCTGACATGAAAGAAGGGACCTTGACCCGTCGCGATGCGCAATCGGTGCTTCCTTTCGGTAACTCACCAATCGCGATTCAAGCAACGGGCGCACAGATTAAAGATGCACTGGAAAAGGGTATTGAATCTAATCCGGATGGTGGGAATGGCTTCCCACGGACTGCCGGATTCACGTTTGATTACGACATGAATGCGCCATTCGGTGAGCGCGTCAGGGCGATAAAGCTCGATGATGGCACGTCAATGGACATGAATTCCACGTACTCACTGGCCATTAGCAATTACGTGGTGAATGGTGGCGACAAGATCGATTCATTCAGCGATGCGCGTGTTACTTCTACTGGCACGGCAATCGACGTCGATGTCTTCTCCGAGTACATCAAGCGGCATGGTGAGCTCTCACCTTTGAAGACTCCTGATGAGCCAAACGATCCAGCAGACGGTGGGAAGACAGAAGAATCATCGATTGGTTCTTCGCGTGGAGCAGCCGTTGCTATCGGGGTGATCGCTGCACTGGCGGGTGCTTTCATTGCGTTCACTCCCAAGTCTGTACTGGATGGGATTGTTCGCTATCTGAAGACCTTCTTGCCGGGCTCGTGGCAACTAAATCTTCCTTCGGATCACTTCCCCTTGCAGGGACTGCATCAATAACCAGGGTATTTCAGTTCTACGGAGTCATTCCCACGTACCAAAAGAGTGGCTGAGCTGCGAGTGATAAGTTGAGCTTCTTCGTCAATGTGGCATAGACCTTGATGAGGTAATTCTTTTTATCAGCCCAGTCGATACACCTCGTAGTCGCCCGGCACTCCTGCGCCGGGGACGTGCTGAAGTCCGAGCTTCAATGCTAGGGCAATCGACGCTTCATTAGTGGGGTCGATTATCGCAACGACTGGGAGCTGCGGGAAACGCTCGCGCGCATTGGCAACCGCAGCGGCTGCGGCCTCCTTGGCATAGCCCTGGCCTTGCGATTCGGGTGCGAAGCGGTAGTAGAGGTTGAGCACTTCCTCACCGGCTTCTTCGCTATGACGCACGCCGGTAAAGCCAATGGTCGTTCCATCGTGAGTGGACACCACGTAGTAGCCCAGCTGTTTTTCACTCCAATTCTGTTGCCACGAGCGTGCCAGCTCCGCGGCTTCCTCCCTAGTCTTCATAGCCAATTCAGGGCGGTGCTCGTAGGTGCGGGCGTCCGAATGAATGGCAAAGATGGCGTCAATATCGGCATCTGTAGGCACCGACAATGCGAGCCGTGGGGTCTGGAGGGCGAAATCCTGATTCATAGGGGTTCCTTTCATTGAAATTTACAGGACTCCCAGGTTATCCAATCACGCGGTGAAACCCCTTCAATTCCCATCAAACTCATCTGCTTAGTGTCCACTAAACGAGGGTTCCTCACGATCAGCACGCATGTAATACATGTGCATGCAGTGAAGGACTATCGGTCCAGGGGACGTGGCCGATTTTCCGCCCCTCTTCGTCAAGGAGAACTCCCGCCCTCTTGTGGTGTTGCAGGAGGATGCTGCGGCTGACTACGCGAGTCGGTAAGCCGCGGACTACGTCAGATTCCACTTCGTTGGCTTGGCTGAAGGACCTTAGCCATAAGATGACGTAGAGGTTTGCTTCCCCACCTACCAGTGTTGTACACAAGCGCGCGTCTGGAAAGGTCTTGATCTTCGTGACTACCTCGTCGAGCTTAGCCGGCGGGACCAGCAGCCATAGGGCCAGCACCCCAGGCCATTCGTCGTGGAGCGGTGCAGCCTCCACTCGCTGGATAAGGACCCGCCGTGAGAGGAACTGTTTAACAATCCGTCGGGCCTGTGGGTTACCGAGACCCAAAGATGAAGCAATACGCGAGGCGCCGGCTCGTCCATCGCATTCCAACACACGAAGCGTCTTTTCCACGCGTTCGTCGAACTCTACTTCCGGGAACTTGTATTGGTTGGGCGATTTTTCGATTCGGCCAAGGGTGCCGCTGTTCCACTGAGCACCTTCAATCTGGACATCCGACATTAGTGAAATGATTAGTTCGGATATGCCCTCGACCTGTCCTATGGACACATTGAGTACTGGGCGCACGCGGCTCTTGTCAGGAACAAAGACTATGAGCTGAATCTGGTACGCGCCGGTCATCTCACTTACCGACATCACTTCTGGGACCTGACAAAGTTGCTTGGCGACCGCTTCGACGAACCCTGGCTGGCATTTGACCCGCACGCTGAAGCACATCAACCCACGGACCCTATTTGGGTAGGTAGCGATCCAACCGGCTCCCGACTCCACCAGAGCGTGCCAATGTCGCCTCACCGTGGGGCCACTTACCCCAATTGTCCGCGCAATTTCCGCCCAGGGCGCGCGGGGATTGCGTTGAAGGGCATCAAATACCGCGAAGTCCAATTCCGACATCATGGTCTTTCCAGGATCTATCCCAGAGTCCATACCGAACATATTCTCCTGTTTTTAGACGTCATTCAAACAAATAGAGCTTTCAGAAAGTTTATTTAAATAACATACCTCGACAATGTGATCCATGGCATTAACTTGCGCGGATTGCATCTATGTCTCATTTCCGTTTGTCAAGGAGTTCCATGTTTGAGCAAGAGCCGTCTTCGACCAACATCAAGGACTTAGTAGATTCGCTGCAAAGCTACGCCAACCAATTTGCCGACAACCTCGCCGACGTTGCCAAGGATCTGTGGGATCACCCTGAAATCCGTTTCACCGAGTACCACGCCGCTAAGCGCCTTACCGCTGAGTTAGAGGACGCCGGGTTCGAGGTCACCCGCGGTTTCGGAGGCCTTGAAACGGCCTTTGTCGGCAAATGGTCTTCGGCCAGTGCAACCGCCGACTCGCCAACACTGGCAGTCTTTTGTGAGTACGACGCCTTGGAAGAGGTAGGCCACGCCTGCGGCCACAACATCATCGCAGCAAGCGGCTTGGGCGCAGCGAAAATCGCTAAGGCAGATTTGGAAGCCGATGGGAAGACGGGCGCTCACTTGGTGGTTATCGGCAGCCCCGGTGAAGAGGGCGGGGCAGGTAAGGTCCCGTTGATCGAGAATGGGGTGCTCGAGGGGGTTGACTACGCCGTAATGATCCACCCGAGCAACGAGGAGAAGGTCGGGGGAGGGAGCCTTGCTCGCGTCGCTCTCGATGTTGAGTTCAAGGGCAAGGCCAGCCATGCCGCGGCTGCGCCGGAAGACGGGCGTAACGCACTCGACGCAGCAACTCTCTCGCTAAATGCGATCGGCCTTCTCCGCCAGCAGATCAAGGATGATATTAGAATCCACTCGATCATCACTAACGGTGGGCAAGCACCAAATGTAATTCCTGAGCTAACTGGAATTCGGACTTTCGTGCGTGGATCGGACTCCGATTATCTTCTCGAGAGCGTTGTTCCGCGCGTTAAGAATTGCTTCGAAGCTGGCGCTCTTGCCACCGACTGCACTGTGAGCATCACCTCGACTACTCCGCCCTATCTTTCGCTGAAGTCGAACCCGACTCTGGTCACCATCGCTGAAGCAGCGTTTTCGGCTGTTGGGCGCCAGACTACTCCGAACGAACTGTTCTCTGGGTCTACAGACATGGGCAACGTTAGCCAAGTAGTCCCTGCTATCCACCCAATGATCCGCCTGACCCAGGATGCCCCGCCTCATACCCGTGAGTTCGCAGCAGCTGCCGATGGTCCTGATGCAAAGAAAACGATCATCGACGGCGCTTTGATTCTCGCCGCCACCTTGCTAGCCGGTTTCCGCGACCCCGAAGTCGTGGAAGAAGCGAAGCGAACTTTCAACGAATAACACCCCAGCAAACTAAGTAAGGAGTGGCTATGTCTAGCGCTAGCTCCCACTCATCGCCGGTCACCCAAGAAAGTGCGGAAAAGTCATCCACACGCTCGACTCGTCAGTTCGGTCGAGATGTTCTCCGTACGATCGAGAAGGTCGGCAATGCCTTGCCAGATCCCTTCCTGCTTTTTGTAATTCTGGCGTTAGCAGTCATGGTAATGTCTGCGATAGGCCATGCTTTCGGAGGTTCGGTCACCCACCCAGGAACCGGGGAAGACGTCCATATTCGTAGCCTTCTGTCGGGTGAAGGCATCGAGTACATCCTGACTTCGATGCTGGAGAACTTCACCGGTTTTGCGCCCCTGGGACTAGTCCTAGCCGTGATGCTCGGCATTGGCTTGACCGAGCAGGTCGGCTACATTCAGCACGCCGTGCAAAAGACCGTTCGTCGAGTGCCCTTCGCGGCCCTCCCTTACGCGGCGGTTTTCATTGGAGTGATCGGCAACCTCGCTTCCGACGCTGCGATGGTTGTCATCCCGCCCTTGATCGGGATCGTCTTTCACCACGCGGGAAGAAATCCCATTGCCGGTGTCGCTGCAGGCTTCGCCGGTGCGGGCATTGGTTTCACCGCAAACCTCTTTGTTGCCGGTACTGATGCACTGCTGGCGGGAATTACCACCGAAGCCGCGAGAATTGTCGACCCAGAGGCGCATGTAACAGCCGTTGCAAACTGGTACTTCAACGTTGTGTGCGTCTTCGCCCTTACGCTCGTTGGAGGACTCGTCACTGGACCTGACCCCTGTTTGGTAGACACCTG
>NZ_KV819522.1:0-19853 GCF_001815175.1 Corynebacterium sp. HMSC034H07 | reverse complement strand
ACAAAAAAGGCCGTGAAAAGCCCAAACCTAGTCAAAAAGACAAACCACACCGTGCATCGCACCCGCGCTGCACAAACAACACGAACACCACACGGACTGGCTATCCAAAAATTACATAAAGAAAAAATCCAAAACCAACCCCCAACCCCGACGGGGCACAAAAGGAGGCTGGCAAAGTTAGAAGATTTAAATCAATACGCCCAAACAACTTAAAATGTTTACAATGACGCCGCTAAAAGGAAAAGCGCCATCCGGCATACACCAACCGCAACACACATACAACGCATCACGGCCAGAACAATAAAAATCAACCAACACAAAAAGTACATTGGCACACTATTGAGTTCTCAAACATCATCCGCACACCACAACAAAAATTAACCAAACGTTAACCCTCTTGCGGCGGCCCGAACAACCTTACCCAACAAGCTCAACCAAAGTCAAACCCGCCAAACAAACATTGCCCGAACATCTACCACCAGTTAACCTCCCGGCTACCTCGCGGCGACCTCGATAAATATACGCACACCCCCAACAAACAACAAATCCCCAGGAAGAGGCGCTTTTTGCGCTCGTCCTGGGGCGGTTTTCTGGCTGTCGGGAAGTCCATCCGCATGTTAATAGCTAGTGGTAACAGGCCAACAGCCCATCCGGGCCATCGATAACAGTGATTGGGGTTCCGAAGATGGGCGTGAGAATCTCATCGCGCATGATTTCCTCCGGACTGCCGAAAGAAACGATACTTCCGTCCTTGGCCGCACAAATATAGTCGGCATAGCGGGCAGCGAAGTTGATGTCATGGAGAACGATGATGATCGTCCGGCCAAATTCCTTGGCGGCCTTCCGCAAATGCTTCATCATCTCCACGGAGTGGGAGATGTCGAGGTTGTTAAGGGGTTCGTCGAGAAGCACGTAATCCGTCTCTTGGCAGAGCACCATCGCCACGTAGGCGCGCTGACGCTGGCCGCCGGAGAGCTCATCAAGGTAACGGTTCTCCAATTCACGCAAGTGGAAGAAATCAATGTAGCGCGAGACTATCTCTTCATCTTCCGCAGTCAGACGCCCCTTCGAGTAAGGGAAACGGCCGAAGCTCACCAGCTGGCGCACGGTCAGCTTGGTAATGAAGTGGTTCTCCTGACGCAGGATGGAAAGGATCTTCGCCAAGTCCTGCGATTTCGTGGAGGACACGTCGTAACCGGCGACCTCGATGGTGCCCTCGTCGACGTCGAGAAGCCGGCCGATCATCGTCAGCATCGTGGACTTGCCCGCACCATTCGGCCCAATCAGTGCGGTAATACCGCCGGAGGGGATCTCCAGATCGATGGGGCCGATGTTGGTCTCACCGGAGTAGGACTTGGACACTTTGGATAGCTTGATCACAGCTTGCCCTTTCGCAGAATGACCAGAAGGAAGACGCTGCCGCCCACTAGCTCAATAATGATGGAGACCACGCCCTGCGCGTAGAAGACGTGCTGCATCAGGAAGTATGCACCGGTGAGAACGGCAAAGGCTGTGGCAACCGCCATCGGAAAGAGGAAGCGGTGGTCGTAGGTCTCCGCCGCCTGGTAGGCCAGGGTTGCAACAAGGAAGCCGAGGAAGGTCATGGGCCCTACAAGCGCGGTGCTTGTCGCCATAAGAATGGAGACCAAAATCAGCGTGTAGATTGCATTGACCTTGTGGTTAACACCAAGGTTCGTCGCGGCATCGCGTCCTAGCGCAAGCACGTTAAGCTGCCGGGAGTTCAGGTACATCAGCAGCGTCACCACGAGGACCAACGGTACCGCGATGGGATAGTACTCGCTCTCCGCGTTGTTTACGGAACCAAAGAGCCGCGCGGTGAGCACGTCGAATTCACTGGGTGTGAGCATGCGCTGCATAAACGTCGAGAGCGAACCCAGGCCACCACCGATAATGATGCCCACGAGCAGCATCGCATGCATATTGTTGCGGCGGCTGGTCAGCAGCCACGAGTACAGCAAGAGCGACAGACCCACCATGAGTACAAGCTGAAGAAGGAAGGTCCCCATGTTGCGGGCCTGAGTAAGGCCGGAGGCGCCAAGGAAAAAGATCGTGGCTGTATTAATCGCGACGTACAGGGATTCAAACCCCATGATGGAGGGAGTAAGGATCCGGTTGTTCGTCACCGTATGGAAAGCCACCGTGGCCACGGCCTGGCATACGGCGACGATGGCCATGGCCGTTACTGCATCAGCGCGGCGACGCGCGATCAACCACCACTTGCGAGTACCAAAATCCATGGGGTTGTCATAGGCCAAGAGCCCGAAGGCGAAAACCAGCCCGGCAACGATCAAGGCTGCAAGGATGATCCAGTACTTTCGCGCCGCAGCAGCAGACTGGAAGCTGCCCACGTTTCGCCGGGCACGTGACGTTTGCACAGGTTCCTTCGTCTTAGGGATAGAGATACGTACGCTCACTTGGTCGACCTCACGATCAAGACGACGAACACGATAGCACCCACAATGCCCAGGATGACTGATACGGGCATTTCAAACGGAGAAATAATGGTGCGGCCGATGAGGTCGCATAAGGTCACCGTGGCGATACCGAGCAGGCAGACCCACGGGAGGTTAGAGCGCAGGTCGTCGCCGCGCATCATGCTCACTACGTTGGGAACGATGAGCCCAAGGAACGGCAATGCGCCGACAACGACGGTGACTACACCCGTCGCCACCGCGATGAGCCCAGTGCCCAGCAGAATCATCCGCTGGTAGTTCAACCCAATATTGGTGGCGATATCCTCACCCAGCCCAGCGACGGTGAGCTTGTCAGCGTAGAAATACACCGCCATCAGAACCAGCAGGACGATCCACAGGACCTCGTATTGCCCCTCATAGACAGAGGTAAAGGATCCCATGAACCAGATTCCGAGCTGCTGCAAGGTATCCGTGGCTAGCGCCACATAGGAGGATACGGCACTAACGACAGCGCCCAGCATGATGCCGATGATCGGCACGATGAGTGAGGAGCGCAACGCCACGCGGCGAAGGAAAGCGAAGAAGACCATGGTTCCCACAAACGCGAAGGAAACCGAAATGACCATTTTCACCAGCACGGATGAGTGCGGGAAAAGGATAAGCGAAAAGAGCAGACCCAATCCGGCCCACTCGGTGGTTCCCGTCGTCGTGGGTTCCACGAAACGGTTTTGGGTCAGCAACTGCATGACCAAACCGCTCATCGCCATCGCAGCGCCCGCCAAGACGAGCGCCACGGTACGCGGTACGCGGGTGGTGAAGAACATGGACCAGCCGTCCTCATTATCGAGGATGCTGTACTCCCCCACCATGAGGGAAAGGAGGAGCAGCGCGATGACGCCGAGTACGCCGAGGCCTAGCTTCCAGGTCAGCACAGGTCCGCGGGAGTTGCGCGGGCTGACAGCTGAGTGCTCGGCCGCAGCGCTGCTCTTCACCGTCACGGTTTAGTCTCCTCCTTGGCTGCCGAGAGAGTTGTTTAGGCGTTGGCCTTCTCGAAGGCGTCGGCAAGCGCGTTCAAGATCTCGGTGTAGGTAATGATGGACTCATCAATGTAGGTGTCATTCGGCGCCACGTAAACGTTGCCTTCCTTCACAGCGGTAACGTTCTTGAGCGCCGCGTTGTCCTTGACCAGCTTCTCGCCCGGCGTGACATCCTGGCCTTCCTTGGAGATAGCGGAGTCACGGTCCATGACGAGGATCCAATCCGGGTTGGATTCGGCAATGGCCTCAACGGAGATATCGTCGCCCTCGTGGTCATCGGAGGCGTTGGACACCTCCAGGGCCGGGGTCAGGCCAAGCAGCTCAAAGACCGGGCCGTACACACGCCCGATGCCGGGAGCGATGTAGCCGATTTCACCGCCAGAGGTGTTCACAGCCATGACCTTCTGCTCTGGGTTGTAGGCCTTCTTAGCACGCTCAGCAGCGGCGTCGAAATCCTCGATGAGCTTCGCAGCATCCTCTTCATGGCCGAAAACCTGGCCCAGAGCCTCAGTGTGGCGCTTGAGCTCGTCGAAGAAGTCTTCGTCATCGCGCGGCTCGAAGTCAAGCACTGGGACATCCTCGAGCAGCTTCTCAATATCCTCTTGGTGCTGCTCGAAGCGCTGGCCGTTCCACACGGCGTCCGGCTCTGCAGCTACCAGACCTTCAAGGTCCGGCTCCTTGTGGGAGCCCAGATCAACCTCGACCGTGTCCTCGTTGTAGGTGTCACGCAAGGACTTCGGCACCAGCCTCAGCGGTGCGGCAGCAAGGTCGATATCCCACTGCGCCAGGACAGAGAAGGCGCGGTTATCCGTCACCGCAGGGTTCTCCACCGGGAGGGTGACTTCCTTCGAGCCGAAGTTATCCTCCAGGGTGATGGTGGAGGCACCTGCCGCCGCGGATTCGGTCGGCTCAGCGGTCTCCTCAGACTGGCTGGAAGAGCAGCCGGTGAGAGCAAGCGCTGCGACCGAGAGAGTTGCGGCAACTTTGGCGGCGGTCGTGCGCGAGGCACGGCGAGAAAGGTTAAACATAGCTTCCTTGCATATTAGGTGTGGCTAACCACAGTTGGCAAATAAGGACAGCGCCTAACCTAACTCAAGTAGGGCTTACCTTTCAAGCACGCTTATGTTTCCTAATTCACGACGGGGGTAGCAGACCACCACCTGCCACCCCGTGACATGCCTTTTAGAACAAAATATTTACGCTTAGCCTTCCCCCTTCTCCGCGATGAGATCACTCACCGACACTGGCCCTTCCCTATCAAAATCCTCCTGCGCCGCGCGGCGGAAATCCGGATCCGCCAAGAAATCGAGGGCAACCTGTGCCACACCTGCCGCCGAATCAACGGCCGCATCTACCGCCTGCAGCGTGGCAGCCCAGCGTGCAAAGTCCTCCGTGTGCAGGGCCACGTCGGTTGGCGATACCTTCACCATTGGATGCAGGCCGGGCACGAGGTGAGAGACATTGCCAAAGTCAGTCGAGGCGGCCACCGTATCCGGCACCGTCCCAGCGGGCAGCGCGGTGCGTCCGCGGCGCGCCTGCGTGGCCGACCACCGCTCCACCAGCGCCGCGTTGTTGCGCACGGGCAGGGGCATCGGGTGCTCATCCCAATCAACCTCCACCTCAACACCGGCCATGAGTGCAGCGCCCCGAACGATGTCTTCCACCCTGGCGGACAGATCCATGAGCGTGCGCGTCCCCAACGAGCGCACGTAAATAGTCATATCCGCCTCGCTCGGGATGATGGAGGGGCGATCGCCGCCGCTCATGATGGCGTGTACCCGATCCGAGGGCGGCATTTGCTGCCGCATCAGCCCAATCCCCTGGTAGGCCAGGCTCGCAGCATCAAGCGCATTGCGCCCCATGAAGGGTTGGGAGCTGGCATGCGCGGCCACGCCACGATAAGTCACGCGTAGGATGCGCCGACCCACCCAGGCATGCGCGCCAATGTCATAGCCAAAGCCATGGATCATCACCGCGGCATCCACGCCGTCGAGGCTGCCACCGCGGATCATGTATTCCTTGCCGGAATGACCTTCCTCCGCTGGGGTCCCCTGGAGGAGGATGCGGCCGGACATGGGAGGGGCGTCGTCCAGCACGGCAGTAGCCGCCAAGAATCCAGTAACGCCCGCCGCGGCAATGACGTTATGCCCGCACGCGTGCCCGATCTGAGGCAGGGCATCGTACTCCGCCAGGATGGCCACGGTGGGATGCCGTTCAGGGTCGAAATCTGCACTCTGCCAGGAAGCTTCGAACGTGGTCTCCACGCCGTAGACCCCGCGGCGCGTGGAGAAGCCGTGCTCTTCAACGATGTCCGCGAGCACCGCCATGGAACGATGTTCTTCGAAGGCCGTTTCAGGGTGAGCGTGCAGGTCCGCGACGATGTGCGCGGCCTTCTCCCGCAAGGCCTCAGCCCGCGCGGCCACCGCATCCCAGAGCTTCGCCTGGCCTGGGTAGTCCTCTCCCTGTTTTTCCGGTGGTGCTGCAGACGCCACGCGCTTGGCGACGCCCTCCTCCATCGCTTCCAAATACGCTGTCGATGGATTGTTGCGTTGATTCATGCGCTTAACCAATCATGACGTTGTTGCCCGGTCCCAGCGGAAGATCCACATAGAACCAGATGGCCAGCAAGATCGCCCAAGCCGTAAAGAACGGCACCACGAAGGGCACGAGGCGTGACATCAGGGTTCCCAGGCCCGCCTCGCGTTCATAACGCTGGAGGAAGCCAAGCATGACAATCATGTACGGGTTCAGCGGGGTGATGATCTGGGTTGCGGAATCGCCCACGCGGAATGCGCCCTGAATAAACGCCGGCTCATAGCCCAGCAGGGCAAACATGGGAACGAAGACCGCCGCCATGAGAGTCCACATCGAGGATCCGGAAATAATCAGCAGGTTAAGGCAAGATGCGAGTGCAATGAAGGCGAAGATGGCTGGGAAACCAGTGAGCCCGATGGATTCAAGGAAAGCCGCGCCCTTCACTGCAGTGAAGGTGCCGATACCGGTCCAAGAGAACAGTGCCACGAATTGGCCCAGGATGAACGCCAAGATGAGGAAGCTCATCATGTCCTTGAGCGCGCCGATCATCATGTTCACAACATCGGTGATTCCCTTGACCGTGCCGACAACCTTGCCGTAGACCACGCCGAGGACCAAGAAATAGGCGAAGACGATAAAGACGATGGAGTTCAGCAGCGGGGACTTGGGCAAGAAGCCGCCTTCTTCATTGCGCCACGGCGATTCTGGCAGAAGAACTGCGAAGAGAATGATGGCGGTGAGGATGACCGTGGCCACACCGGACCAGATGAGGCCCTTGGACTCGGCTGGGCGCAGCTCAGCGGTGAGCTCCTCGCCGTTCTCGTCGCGGTCGCCGCGCTCGGCGGCATCCTCGGGATCAATGTCTTCTTCGGTGGGAACCTCCTGCTTCCACATGCGCGGCTCGATCACCTTGTCGATGATGAAGCCGGCCAGCACACCGAGCACGATGGAAGAAGCCACGTTGAAGTAGTAATTCGACATCGCGTTAACCGGAGCGAACTCAGTATTGGGCAAGGTATCCATAACCGCGGTCGTAATACCGGCAAAGAGCGCATCCAGGGAAGTGGGCACCAAGGCGGTCGAATAGCCAGCACCCACGGCGGCGAAGCCGCCGATCAGACCGGCCACCGGGTGGCGGCCCGCAGCCTTGAAGACCATCGCGGCCAGCGGCGGGACGATAACGAAGGCGGCATCCGCCATGACGGAGGCGGTCACGCCGATAACGCCGACGGCGTACGGAAGCAGCCACGGCTTCGCGGAACCGAAGAGCTTGCGAATCAACGCAGAGAGCATTCCGGAGCGCTCTGCCACTCCCACTGCGAGCATGATGGGCAGCACCGTTACCAGCGGCGGGAAGTTGATGTAGTTCTCACCCATTGTGGTGGTGAACCACGTCAGTCCTTCGCCGGTGAACAGGCCTTTGACCGGCTGGATCTCATCCGATCCGGGAATCTTAATCTCGACGCCCATTTTCGCCATGATGGTGGAGAGAACGCCGGTAATGAGGAAAAGAATCAGGAAGATGGTGAAAGGTTCCGGCAGTTTGTTGCCGATGTATTCGACGCCATTGAGAAACTTATCCAGCATTCCCCCACTGGACTGTTGACTCGATTTTTGCTCAGCCTTGGCGGGATTTGCTTTCGACTTCTCCGTGGTACCAGCGCCGCCTTGTGGCGCTGCATTGGATGGGCTGTTCATGGGTACTCCTGTCGTAGGGGTCAGTCCCAGTGTTCCACGTCACACTGTTGGAGAAAGGCTACCACGGGAATGTAACCTGGGTAACAAATATTTTTGTTCCGTATCACATTTTGTTCGGCCAGACCTACTCCGACTCCGCTTTCTCGCCGCCCGCTCACCTCCGCATACCTACAGGCTCTCCCCAACTACGCCCACGGTAAATAGTGGCCAAAAATCGCCAGTTTTTAGCCTCTTATCTACCGTGAGCGTCACCAGATTGCCCGAACGTTACGTCCCCACGCTCAGCTTCGTCACCGCTCGCCGGCGCCAGCCCATAAAGCCGCGCGAAAGGATCCCACTCACTGTCGCGGTGCGCATCATATTCCGCAAAGTTGGCAGCATTGATGGCAGCACTGTCTGATACGAGGTGCGCAATGAGCGCGACCGTCATATCCATGCCCGCCGCAACACCTGAGGAGGTCCATCGATTGCGGTCGTGCACCCACCGCGCCTCCGGCTGCCAGGACACATCGCCCCCGAAGGACGTGGCCCAGCTATAGGCACGCTTATTGCTCGTCGCGGTGTAGCCCTCCAAGAGCCCAGCCGCCGCCAGGACCGCAGAACCCGTGCACACGGAGGCGACCCAAGGCGCTTGTGCACCCACCTCACGAAGCCACGACAGAAAAGATTCGTCCCCCACGAGCTGCCGGGTTCCTTTGCCGCCGGGAATGAGAAGGGCGTCGGCCGGCTCAATCTGCCCATAAGACATTGTCGGCACCACTTCCACGCCCTGCGAGCTAGCAACTGGCCCACCATCCGGTCCTGCGAAAACAACGGCGACATCAGGCACCGCTTGAAGCAGCTGGACGGGCCCGAAGACGTCGAGAAGCTCAAAGCCCTCAAACAAGACGACCGCAATGCGGAGAGGCTCGGAATACATGCGGCCATCCTAAAGCAGGCCGTAGTGCCGCTGACGAACATCCGGGCCCCGGGTTCAATTCCCGGCGGCTTCACGCCCCATTTAAGCCGGGGGCTTCACACACGAAGAAACCCCAGCTAGAACGCTTTCTAACTGGGGTTTTGGTGGAGCCGCCGGGAATTGAACCCGGGTCCTTCGTCACCTCGCCAGGGCTTCTCCGTGCGCAGTCTGCACAGGATCTCTACTCGACCCTCCGGCTCGGGCAAACTCGCTCCGGATGATGGGCCCAGTTGCTCTCAAAGTCCCCAACCGGCCGAACAACAAACCGGTCAGGCAAGTTCCTTAGTCGATGCCAGGATCTAGGTCAGGAACCAAACCTAGGCTGACAGACACGCGTCGCTGAAATTAGGCAGCGAGGGCGTAGTCACGCTGAGAGTTCTTCTCTGCGTTTATTGGTTGCTACGACGCTTAACGGTGGTCTCTAGCCTGCACCGGCACGCTTCCCCTGGCTCAATGTACGAAGTCGAAACCAAGTCGACCCCTCATTTACACATTGCTGTGAAAGCTGCGCAGAACGCATCTTTATGCGCCCTACGGTTCGTTCAACGCTACTGCACCTGCCCCTATTCCCGCAAGCTTCACCCCAGGCCACATGAGGCATAGCTTTCATAAGCACCCCCTTGTGATTAACATCTACTTAAACGCTGTTAAGGTGTGTGAGTCCTATACCCCTACTTTGTTAAAGGCTGCAAAGTGAGCACACATACCGAAACCACTAGCTCCCCGGAAGACGCTAAACGTCCAGTCAGCAACACCGAATGGGCCATCTCGCTCTTCGGCACCGCCGTGGGCGCCGGCATTTTGTTCCTCCCCATCAACGCCGGCAGCTTCGGCTTCTGGCCCCTCCTCGCGGCCACCCTTCTCATCGGCCCGATGACATACTTCTCCCACCGCGGACTCGCCCGCATGATTTGTGCGTCACCACGCCAGGGCGAGGACATCACCGCAGTGGTCACGGACTACTTCGGCAAAAGCGCTGGTTTTATCATTTCGGTGGTTTATTTCTGCGCCATCTTTCCCATCGTCCTCATTTATGGCGTGTCGATCACCAATACGGTTAACAGCTTCATCGTCAACCAATTAAATGGACCCACGATTTCACGCCCGCTGTTGTCCTTCCTCCTCGTGGGCATCATGACCATCGTCTTCGCCTTTGGCCAACGCATGGTGCTGGCTGTCACACAGTTCCTGGTCTACCCGCTGATCTTCTGCCTTGGCGCACTGTCCATTTACCTCATCCCGCGCTGGGATATCGCCTCCTTCATGGAGGTGGGCAACAATGATTGGCGCGTCGTCGGCGCTGTCGCCCTCATCATCCCCGTGTTGGTCTTCTCCTTTAACCACTCCCCCGCCATCTCCCAGTTTTCTTTGGCCATGGTCGCCGCACACGGCCGCGAGAAGAGCTCCGAGAACGCCTCGCGCGCGCTGGCGCTGACCGCCATTCTGCTCACCGTGTTCACCATGTTCTTCGTGTGGTCCTGCACCCTCACGCTTGGTGCGGACGGCCTCGCCGAGGCCCGCGAGCAAAACCTGCCGGTTCTGTCCTACCTGGCCAACGTCACCGGTGTTCCGGTCTTGGCATTCCTCTCCCCGATCATCGCGATGATCGCCATTATTTCCTCCTACTTCGGCCACGTGCTGGGAGCTACCGAGGGCGGCAACTTCCTGCTGCGCAGCGCCGCGCCGCGCGCCACCGAGAAGCTCTCGGAGAAACAACTCAATTCCATCATGCACGGCATCATCTTTGTCTGTGCGTGGATCGTGGCCATCATCGACCCTTCAATTCTGGGTCTCATCGAGGCCATCGGCGGCCCCTTCATCGCCTCGATTCTCTACCTGCTGCCGATGTATGCCATCCACCGCATCGACGCTCTCAAGCAATTCCGCGGCCGCCCCAGCAACGTTTTCGTTATCGTCACCGGCCTCATCGCCGTGGGTGCCACCATCTGGGGACTGTTCGTCTAGCTTTCCTCTAACCACGCCTTCAACACAGTGGCGTGGTTAATCTCGCGGTCCTTGGCGGCGAAGAGAAGGGTGACGTCACCATCCTCCGCTAGTTGGCGCAAGCGCGCCAACTCCTCGCCGTCGTTCTCGTCGAGCTCCGTACGGTAGCGCCGGGCAAATTCCTCGAAGGTGTCAGCATCGTGCCCCCACCACTTACGCAACCCCGGACTGGGCGCGACATCCTTGAACCAGTGGTCATACGAGAGACGTTCTTTGGCCACGCCACGGGGCCAGAGCTTATCGACGAGCACCGCTACCCCACGCGGCTGCTCATCTTCCCGAATAACATCATGAACCTTAGCCGTATAAATCATGGCTTCCAGGTTAGGCGTTAATCCCCTTGACGCGGCGGCCAAGCTCACGGGTGATGTCGCGGTCCTGGTCGCGGCGCTTGATTGCTTCGCGCTTGTCATAGTCCTGCTTACCCTTGGCCAAGCCGAGCTCGCACTTGGCGCGGCCATTCTTCAGGTACACCTTGAGCGGAATCAGCGTCTTATTGCCATCGCGCACCTGGCCCATAAGCTTATCAATCTCCCTGCGGTGCAACAGTAGCTTGCGTGTGCGCTTCGGTGAGTGATTCGTCCACGAACCCTGGGAATACTCCGGGATGTGGAGGTTGCGGATGTAGACCTCGCCGTCGTCGATGGTGGCGAAGGCATCTGCCAGTGAGATTTTGCCTTCGCGCATCGACTTAATCTCGGTGCCCACGAGCACCATGCCGCATTCCAGGGTGTCGAGGATGGTGTAGTCGTGGCGGGCACGTCGGTTGGTGGCCAAGGTCGAGTTATTGTCGACGGCCGCCTTTTTCTTCTTTGCCTTCTTCGCCATAGTTCGCACTATATTACGCTACTGCCAGGCACAACCCACAACAGGCCTGTTGGGCTATGTCCGCACATAGGCGCGCATGGTCACCTGTGCGGTCAGTGCAGCGCACAGGATTGCCACGAGCCCCACGATAGGCAGAGCCGTCCACACGTCGCCTGCGGTCACCGGGGCCAGAAGCTGATTGTGGTACAAGTCCTTCAGTGCCGGATCGATCACCGTGTTCTTTCCCACGATGACACCGACCCCGGCGAGGATGACACCGCCGAGGGAACCAAGGACCGCCTCCATGATGAAGGGCGCGTGGGTAATCCACCGCGAGGCACCGACCATGCGCATGATCGCGGTCTCTCGCTGGCGCTGATAGGCGGCGATCTGCACCATGTTCGCAATCAGCATGATGGCGGCCAGCGCCATGACCGCTGCCAGGACGAAGGTGGCATTCCGGATGGCGTCGAGGTTGCCGGCGGCGCTGCGCACCTCCTCCTGCTGATCGATGATGTCGCTGACGGCGGGGTCGGACGCGATGGCGTCGATAGGCGCGGTATCCGTCGGATCCTTCAGCCGCACATGGAAGGCCGCCGGCAGCGCATCCGGGGATGTCTCCTCAACCATGACTGGATCGGTTTCCTTGAACAACTCCACGAAGCGCTCATAAGAATCCGCACGGTTGCGGTAGCTCACAGACTCGATGTCTTCATCCGCTTCCAGCTTCTTCCTTAGCCCCGCGCAGGCAGAGTCCTTGCACTCCGGATCGTTCGCGGAAATATCTTCGTTGAGCTGGACCATGACCTCGACGCGCTCGAGGTAGATGTCTTTGGTCTCGTTGGTCATCTGGGTCACCAGAACACCGGCCACCACCAGGGCCACCGAAATGGCCGTGGTAATCACCATGGCGATGGTCATGGTGATATTGCGCCCAAGCCCCTTGAAAGCCTCTCTAAAAACAAAGCCCAGATTCACCTAAACCGCCTCCCCATACATCGCATTCTTCTCATCGCGCACGAGCGTGCCGTTGTGTAGCTCAATGACGCGCTGGCGGGCCTCGTTGACCGCGCGCGCGTTGTGCGTCGACATCACGATTGTCGTCCCGCGACGGTTGATCTTGGTGAGCAGCGACATGATCTCCGCAGCCGTGGAGGGATCAAGGTTGCCCGTCGGTTCGTCGGCAAGCAGCAGCTTGGGGCGGTTGACAAAGGCCCTCGCAATCGCTACGCGCTGCTGCTCGCCACCGGAAAGCTCGTGCGGCATGCGGTGCTGCTTGGCGCCTAGGCCGACCATGTCGAGGACCTCGGGCACTTGCTTGGCAATCCGCGCCTTGCGTTTGCCGATGACCTCGAGGGCAAAGGCGACGTTGTCGTAGACGTTGAGCTTAGGCAGGAGCCGGAAATCCTGGAAGACGTAGCCGATGGATTGGCGCAGGCTATTGACCTCGCGGCCTTTCAACGTGTTGACGTGGAAGTCCCCGAAGTAGATGTCTCCCGAGCTCACATTGGTTTCGCGCACCATGAGCTGTAGGAAGGTCGACTTGCCGGAGCCGGACGGGCCGATGAGGAAGACGAATTCGCCGTCCTCAATCTCAAAGGACACGTTGTCCAGCGCGGGCCTAGTGGAGGTCGGATAGACCTTGGACACATTCTCGAAAGTGATCACTTAAGCCACATTAGCAACATTTGTTACTCGGGCCTAGGGCTCCTGCTGCGCCATGCGCCACCGGATCCCGGTTTCCAGGAAGCCATCGATATCCCCATCCAATACCTTGGAAGGGTCTCCTACCTCATAGTTAGTGCGCAGATCCTTGACCATCTGGTACGGGTGCAGCACATAAGAACGCATCTGATTGCCCCAGGAGGCATTGCCGCCCGCGCCCAGTGCATCGAGCTCCGCGCGCTCCTCCTGGCGCTTGCGCTCCAGCAGCTTCGCCTGCAGCACGCGCATGGCAGAGGCCTTGTTCTGGATCTGGGACTTCTCATTCTGACAGGTCACCACGATGCCGGTCGGGATGTGTGTCAGGCGCACCGCCGAATCCGTCGTGTTCACCGACTGACCACCGGGGCCCGAAGAGCGGTAGACGTCCACGCGCACCTCCGAATCCGGCACCTCGATGGAGTCGGTCTGCTCCACCACCGGCAGCACCTCGACCTCAGCGAAGGAGGTCTGGCGGCGGGCTTGGTTATCAAAAGGCGAGATGCGCACGAGGCGGTGCGCGCCCTGCTCCACGGAGAGCTGGCCATACATGTATTCGCCATGCACCACGAAGGTGGCGGACTTAATGCCTGCTTCTTCGGCATAGGAGATGTCGTAGACATCCACCTTGTGGCCGTGCTTTTCCGCCCACCGCGTGTACATGCGCATGAGCATCTCCGCCCAGTCCGCGGCATCCACGCCACCGGCACCGGAGCGGATGTTGATGACCGCCTCGCGCTGGTCGTACTCACCCGAGAGCATGGTGGTCACCTCGAGCGATTCGATGGCGGCACCGAGCTCCTTCAGCTCTGTATCGACGAGTTCCTGGGAGGCCTCATCGCCCTCCTCCTCCGCTAGCTCCGCCATCACCGGCAGATCCTCAATCCGCCCGCGCAGGGACTTCAACTTGCGCAGCTTTGCCTGCTGCGCCGACAGCTCCGAGGTCACCTTCTGCGCATGGTCGGGGTCGTCCCACAGCGACGGGTCCCCCGCTTGGGCCTCGAGTTCGCGCACGCGCTCGGACACCGCCTCCGGGTCCATCACCTTTTCAATGGAGGTCAAGGTGGCGCTGAGTTCCTCAAGTCGTGCTGTTTGTTCCGGACGCATAGCCCCCTACTCTACTTATTCTTTCTCCCTGATTAGCCATCGGCCACGTTTAGCGCGACAATAGGCGGCATGAGTGACCAGCCAAGCCTCACCGAGATGATCGATGCCATCATCAAGACCTTCATCGTTGCCCACGCGGACGATACCGACGCTCACCTTGCCCAGGCGCTTGTCTATAACGCCGGCCGCCTGGCCTGGCGCCTGCGCGAGCAGGGAGTAGACATCGAGCAAAAGACCTCCGTCTCCGATGTCGTCACCGACGCCGACTTCGCCGCCGAGCGTTTCGTCGCCGGCGTGCTCGAGGCCCTGCGCGGCGAGGACGGCATCGTGGGCGAGGAGGGCGCGAACCGCGAGTCGAAGTCCGGCCGCACGTGGGTCATCGACCCCGTCGACGGCACCTACAACTTCGCCTCGGGCTCCGACTATTGGTGCTCTGCGCTCGCGCTTGTCGACGCTGAAGGGGTCATCCTCGGCGCCGTCCACCGCCCCGCCATGGGTTATACCTGGTTCGGCGGCCGCGACCACACCACGAGCTTGGACGGAAAGGACGTCGCCAAGCTCAGCGATGCCCCCGCCGACAAACTGTGCTTGTCGACGTACCTGCACCCTACGTCCATGACCGACCCGAACATCGCCGCCGCGTGGGAGAAGGTGGCACCACACTTTGCCACCGTGCGCATGCTGGGGGCGGGTTCCGTGGATCTCTCCTGCGTGGCGGATGGCACGTGGGGTGCCTGGATGCAGCACTCGGTCAAGGACTGGGATTGGTATCCCGGCCAGGCGCTAGTGCTGGCCGCGGGCGGCGCGGCGCGCAAGGTTGAGGCCGGCGGTGTGGAATGGTGTATCGCGGGTAATAAACAGGTAGTTGATCAGATGGAGGAATGGCTTCGTGGGTAAGTACAAAGAAGACCTCGGCTTGGCCTTGGAGATGGCAGGCCACGCGGACGCCATCACGATGCACCGCTTTGAGGCTGCGGACCTGTCCGTCAAGGAAAAGCCGGACATGACCCCGGTCTCCGATGCGGACCTGGCCTGCGAAAAGGCCATCCGTGAGGCGCTCAAACGCTCCCGCCCGCGCGATGAGGTGCTGGGTGAAGAGTTTGGTGGCGAGGCCTGCTTCGAGGGCCGCCAGTGGGTTATCGACCCTATCGACGGCACGAAAAACTTCGTCCGCGGTGTTCCCGTCTGGGCCACCCTCATCGCGCTACTGGAAGACGGCGAGCCGGTGGTCTCCGTTGTCTCCGCCCCTGCCCTGCGGCGCCGCTGGTACGCAGCCAAGGGCGGCGGCGCCTACCGCGTCTTCGGCGGCGAACCGAAACGCCTGCGCGTTTCCGAGGTCTCCAAACTGGAAGATGCCTCCCTGGCCATGAGCTCTTTGTCAGGCTGGCGCCCGCACCGCGATGCTTTCATCTCATTCACGGACAAGGTCTGGCGCCTGCGCGGCTACGGCGACTTCTGGAACTACTGCCTCGTGGCCGAAGGCGCCGTCGATATCGCCGCCGAGCCCGAGGTCTCCCTCTGGGACCTAGCGGCCCCGGCGCTCCTCGTGACCGAGGCAGGCGGCCGCTTCACCAACGTCCGCGGCGAAGACGGCCCCCACGGCGGCTCAGCGCTGGCCTCCAACGGCAAGCTTCACGACGCCGCCCTCAGCGCCCTCTCCTAGCGGCGTGCGGCGCCGCACCCCAGCGTCATCCCCCAGCGCCGGCCCGCGAACCGCACTCCGCAGGTCATTTCGATCAAATAAGGCCCCAGATCGTTAACGATCTGGGGCCTTAAATGTTAGAAACGTACTTCTAGTTCTCCGGAATCGTGAATCCGGAACCCACGCCCTCGCGGCGGTTCAGGTCCGCGATGATGGCATCGGTGTTGGACACGACCGTCGGGTTGTGCAGCGCACCCTGCCACGGGGTGCGGCAGGACGGCAGCCCCGGAATCAGACCGCGGGATACCGAGCCGACAATGCGGCCATTGTGGAAGACCGGCGCACCGGAATCTCCAACCATGGCGCACACCTGGTTGATGGTGATCTTCTGGCTGTGCTGGAAGGTCATGCCACAGGTGCGGCCGGTAGCCACGCCGCGCTTGCAGGTGATGTCACCCGGCTGGGTGGCCCCACCGATCCCGTACGCGGTCACACCGTTGTAGCTACGGGTCACCTCTGCCTGGGAGCCGAACTCGATGAGCGAGTAGTCCAGCTGCGCGTTCTTGGACACCACGGTGCCGGTCGGACCTACCTGCCAGGAATCCGCCGAAGACACCGGATCACCCACGTTGCCGCAGTGACCGGCAGTAATCCCGACCTTGCGGCCTTCAGCATCCGTGCCGGCAGCCGTCAGCGTGCACATGGTGTCCTCACGGATGTACAGCGGGGTACCCGGGCCGTACAGCGACTTGCCTTCAGTCATCGCAACATTAGATTCCTCGGGGATCTGGGGCGCATCGTAGAAGGAGCCGGGTACCCGGTGCAGAACATAGTCCGCGTGCGGTTTACCGGCCGCAATCTTGGAGAACAGGTCGTTCTTCCACACGTAGTTCGGATCAGTGCCCTGGGGCACGAACTCCGGCTGCGTGGCCTCCTCCAGCAACCCGATGGGAGTCGGGTTCGTCAGCGGTTCACCCGTGATGGCATCAGCGCCGGCATAGTCCTGCTGCTCGGACGGGGCCGGCAGTTGCGTCTGCAGGTTCGCCTGCTCCGCGACGCGCTGCGCCGCAGGAGAATTCACGGCTCCTTCGACCGCCTTGTTCACATCCTTCGATGCCGCTGCGGCAGCCCCGTTGACGGCGGTGTCGACGGCGTCGGTCAGCGCTGCGTCCACTGGCTTGGTCTCGATACCTACGGACTTCAGGTCCGCGCGCACTTGGTCAACAAAACCAGCCGAATCGATCTCCGGGATGGTGGGGAGCTCCTGGGCACCCGCCGCGGGGTTACCCAGGAAGAACGCACCTGCGAAAGCCGAGCCCACGAGGACTTTCTTAAGGTGCGGAATTTTTCGCATTGAGCAATTCCTCTTTCACTTCTTCTCGTATTGGTCTATAAGACCTACCCATGATGGCACGCGCATCGAAGCGGCCGTTTCTAACGTGTGAGACTGTGTCCAACCCGTTACATTACTGACAGTTTTCGGGTGCCCCCTCCCTTCTTTCACCGCCTCCCGACCCCGACGCGGCCCTACTATGGAGGCATGTCTGAGACCTCCAATTCTCCTTCACCCGCTGCAGACATTGAGGAAATTGTCGCCGTTGCTCTGCGTGATACCCACGGCCGCGTGCTCGTCCTCCGCATCACCTCCACCCCGGAGTTTGTCCTGCCGTATGGCTCCATCGATGACACGATCAATCCCGCCCACGCAGCCCAGCTCATTGCTCACGAGGCCATACGTGCCGTGGTCGATATGTCCAAACTGCGCCGGCTTGCCACCTACATCTCCCCGGCCGCCAACGACGCCCCACAGACCGTCCACGCCCACGTCTATGTCTACGAAGAAGAAATCTCCGTGGCACACCCGGATAAGGAGATCTCTGAGCTGGCGTGGGTCGATCCGGCCGCCCCGGATGTCGATGTCGCCCCGTTACTCAAGGAGAGGGTATTCCCCGCCTTGCAGGAACTCTAGCCTCCCAAGTTTTAGACTCCACCCCATGACTACGCAGCGACTACTCCCCGTTCTCGCCGCCGGTTCTCTTGCCCTTGCGCTGGCCGGCTGCGCCACCGATGACAGCACCGACGCCACGCTTTCCGACGTCTCCCCCACCACTCAAGCTGGGTGGAACGATCCGTCAGCCAGTTGTCTGCGCCCTCCGGGATGCCCACGACCGGCGCGATAGCCGACAGTGTGTCGTAGCGCTCTTGATCGCCCGAGGAACGAACGTCGAGGATGAGGATAAGGTCCGGCTGCACGCCGAGCGAGAGCGCCACCTCGGCGTCGCCCCAGCCCAGGGCCACGATGCGCCGCAGGGCCTCCTCGACGGTGACGTCACCGAACTTGGTGGCCACTGTGACCGGATAGGCCGCGGCGTCGCCGTCAGCCGATGCCTACTGCGCCAACGATGCCGACGATGCCGCCACCGAGTTGTCGGCCGCACCGGAATCGGGGTCCGACGAGCATGCGGCCGCACCCCAGCCGACAAGGGCGAGCGACAGGAATACCGCGGCCGAGCGACGAGTGCGGGAAGTCCGCAGAGGCATAAAAGGCCTGTCGAATTGAGAAAAGATAGCCTAACCAACATTAGGTGAACCTATCTCAAGCCGACGAACCTCCAGCAAGGAGAGACAATTCACGTACATCGTCGAAATAAGGTTATCCTTACCTACATGACATCGACGACTCTGCCGACACCGGCCGCGGGCACCCCGCGCGCCGCGGGCCACAGCAGACGACTCCTCGGCCTAGCCCTCCTCGTGGCCACACTCGTCGCCCTCGTCTTCGCCAGCCTGGCACTGGGCGCCAAGGCGACCTCCATCTCAGAGCTCACCCAGGCCTGGCCCACCGCCTGGGAGATCCTGCGCGGGCACACCGACACCGCCCAGGCCGCCGGCACCGTGGGCAGCAGCGTCGCCGAGATCGCCGGAATCCTTGCCACCATGCGCATCCCGCGCACCGTGCTCGCCATCGTCGTCGGAGCTGCGCTCGGACTAGCCGGCACACTCGTTCAAGGCCTGACCCGCAACCCGCTCGCGGACCCTGGCCTGCTCGGCGTCAATGCGGGCGCCGCACTCTTCGTCGCGGCGGGCATCTTCCTCTTCGGGCTGACGTCCATGCAGTCGCACCTTTTCCTCGCCTTCCTCGGCGCGGGCCTAGCGGCGCTGCTCGTCTTCGGGCTCTCCGCCGGCGGCATCGGTCGCGGCGACACCCTGGGCCTCGTCCTCGCGGGTTCCGCCCTGTCCGCCGTCCTCGCGGCGGCCACGTCGGCCATCGTCTACATCGATCCCAACGCGCTCGACACCCTCCGCTTCTGGCAAGCGGGGTCCGTCACCGGACGCGGCTTCGACATCATCACCCCTGCGCTCGTGCCGCTCGCCATCGGCGCGGTACTAGCGCTGGCGCTGGGCCCGACGCTCAACATCCTCAATCTGGGCACGGAGGCCGCGCAGGCGCTGGGCACCAACGTTGCCCGCGCCAATATCCTGGGCCTCGTGGCCATCACCCTGCTGGCCGGCGCGGCCACGGCAGCCGCGGGCCCCATCGGCTTCATCGGTCTCGTGGTGCCCCACGTCGCCCGCGGCATCACCGGCCCGGACTACAAGTGGGTGACCCCCTACTCCGCGCTGGCGGGCGCCTGCCTGTTGCTCGGCGCCGACATCGTGGGCCGCCTCATCATGCGCCCCGGCGAGCTCCAGGCGGGCATCGTCATCGCGCTGCTCGGCGGGCCGGCGTTTATCTGGCTCGTCCGGCACCGAACGGTGGTGAGCCTGTAATGAAGTACCTCAGCCTCGGAAAGTTCAGCTTCCTCTACCACCCGCGCACGCAAGCCTGGACCGCGGCCATCGTGGTCGCGAGCGCGCTCGTGTGGGTCATCAGCCTCGGCATCGGCGAGTTCCCCCTTAACCGGCCCTTCCGGTTTTAGAGTGCGTTG
>NZ_KV819521.1:0-823 GCF_001815175.1 Corynebacterium sp. HMSC034H07 | reverse complement strand
GCGCTGATGCTCATCGAACATGCCACGATGGTTTCCTGCTAGGTCTTTGAGCTGTTTGTTGATGCCACCTTCCAGCAGGTTCGTGGTGGCTTTTAAATCCTGTGTGACACCTTCAGGCGGGTCAAGGAAGGTAAATAATTGTCCGGCGTGGATGAGCTTTTCTAGCCGTTTTAGAGCCCTGCGGGCGTTGCGGTGGGTGTACCACCATTTCTGGTTGGGGCTGACCCATTTCGGTACTTGGCCTGCTGGTATAGCACTGCGGTAGGTTCGCTCTTTAAGCCAATCAGCAAAGGTAATGCGGGTGTGGTGGACTGCAGCTGTAAACCGCGCAGCATCGTCGGGATTGCGTACTTGGACAAGCATGTAGCCCAGTTTCCGGATTGCTTTATGCGCTGGGTGAATCGGGTTGCGGCTGATATCAGCAAAAGTGTTGCGTTGGACGTGAACTAAGCAACGCTGGATGGTCACATCGGGCCATTTAATACGCAGTGCCTTGAGTGCTCCGCCTGCCCCGTCGGTGGTGACGATGAGTGGTTGCGCGATTTTGTCGAGCAGTTTCAGGTACTCGTATGAGCTTTCACGCAGGCACCAGTGCCAGGCGATGACGTGTGTTTCGGTGCAGGCTACCAGCAGGCATTTCTTGTGAAAGTAGGTGCCGTCGATAAAGACCTGGTCGTAGACACGATAGGGGTCAGTAGACGTGGGCACGGTGATAAACCACAGCAGCTTGAACCACCGGGTCAAAGTCCGCCTTGTTACCCCAAGGCGTTTGGCTAAATGGTCTGCGGATTCGCCGGAAAGAATCCAGTCAATAAAGATTTTG
>NZ_KV819520.1:12785-13296 GCF_001815175.1 Corynebacterium sp. HMSC034H07 | reverse complement strand
TGCTTCAAGCCGCCAACGACGTCTTCTTCAAAGAGGGCACTGGTTCCAAACCGGCGGTACGCACCCAAGTCATCGTCACCCTGAATGAGTTGGACCAGATCATTAACGGTGACGGGGACGAGATCGAGCTCAACCTCACCAACGGCGCGCGCATGACAGGGGCCGAGTTTCTCACCCACAAGTTTGCCGAAATAGGGTATGCCACTATCGTCCACCCTGTCGAAGGCCCCATCAACACCTGGCGCCTAGAGCGCGGAGCAAACCTTAATCAACGTCTTACCCTGCACGCTGAATTCCACACCTGTTCAAGACCTGGGTGTAATAAGCCAGCCGATTACTGCCAAATCCATCACCTCATCCCTTGGCAGGCTGGTGGCTACACCAACATTAAGAACCTGACGTTTTTGTGCGCCTACCACAACGGTATTAACGACGATGACCCACAAAGGCCTACCAGGCGCGGCTACATGTACCGGCTCAACACCGGCGTGGCCTTCATCCCACCCTGGGG
>NZ_KV819520.1:0-12685 GCF_001815175.1 Corynebacterium sp. HMSC034H07 | reverse complement strand
GAATACCAAGAAGCACTAGCCAGACTCAACGCCGAAAAAGCAACCACAGCGCCAGCCCAGCCACCGGACCGACCACCCGACAGCAGCTAACACCCCAACACCAAACGCAAAAGAGTAAAAGCGCCGGTAACCTGCAACAAAGGCGCTCCCGATAGAAGAACCCGTCAGACAAGGCCATGCTGACGGGCATATCGGCGATCCCAAGTTGCGCTTCACTCGACGCCGGATACAACAGGGGCAGCCACGGCAGGATCCTTAAGCCCTTAAAGAACGAGACCTGGCAACCACAGCCAGGGTGACAGGGAACTTGGCGAACCCACGCAACGATTCAAGCGTTAACCTCACAGTTCAGTGGGCACATCGGCGATCTAAAACGCGGAACAGCGTGCTAGCGGCTATCTGCTCGAGAAGTGCAGAAGACCTAGCGGGTTACGAGCGTCGCGAGGATTTCGGCGCGCTGAACAGGGCCACGCTAGTAAGGCGAGGCGGACTCGTTCCAAGGCGCGGATTCAGCGAGAATGACCTCCTGGATACGCCCAAAGGTGTGCAGCGTGCCCCGGGAAAGGTGGACGCGAAACGGTTCCCCGATTTCCCCGGCCTCGATGGTGTGCCACGAGAAGTCGGTACGGATAAGCGCCCGGTTCTTGCGCTCCACGATGTGGAGGCCATGGTCAAGGATGATGGTTTCGGAATCGGTACGGATGAACCACACTCGGTCCCCCACGCTGCGCCGCTTAAGACCGGTCAGGTTGCGATGGTCTTCTCGCAACCGCGTAACGGATTCAACGACACCAAACCGATGCTCGAAGCCTTCGGCATCGGCAATCACGAGCGGTCGTCCTGGCCCAACGGGCCGGAGGGCTGACACTGTCCACGCCACCGGCTGGCCACGCTGCCCGTCCTTGGATATCGGTCTCACCACCGCCACAGACTCCGCCTGTCGGCTCTGCTCCACATTGCGAGGGGCCGCAGTCGTAGGGGCTAGTGTCACGCGGTGTGTGGGCGTAACGACGAGCCAGAGGCCCTCGGTGACGAGATTGACGTCGAGAGGCACAAGCGGGGGATGCACAGCCGCCATCGCCTCCAGCCGCGCGCTGAGTTCGTCGTCAGGCACGCCCCAGCCGTAGCCCTCCGCCGCCAACATGCCAAACAGGGTTCCCAGGGGAAGGTCCGGTTGGCCTTCCCACGCGGCGCGCAGTGCGGCGAGGGTGCGGTCAATGCGGGTTGGGTCGAACATAACTCTCAAGCCTAGTAGGCCCACGATCACCAAAGCCGCCCAACCCCATCAGGGATTGAGCGGCTCACAGACCTGCTAAATCAGGAAGGGCCTTAGGCCCTAGCAAGAATTAGCCCAGGATCTTGGTAACGCGGCCAGCGCCGACGGTACGGGAGCCCTCGCGGATAGCGAAGCGCAGGCCCTCGTCCATAGCGACCGGCTGGATGAGCTCTACGGACATCTCAACGTTGTCGCCCGGCATAACCATCTCGGTGCCCTCAGGCAGCTTGACGACGCCGGTAACGTCGGTGGTGCGGAAGTAGAACTGCGGACGGTAGTTGTCCATGAACGGGGTGTGGCGGCCGCCCTCTTCCTTCTTCAGGACGTAGACGGAACCCTCGAACTTGGTGTGCGGGGTGTAAGCGCCCGGCTTGATGCAAACCTGGCCACGCTCAACCTCTTCACGCTTGGTACCACGCAGAAGCAGACCACAGTTGTCGCCAGCCTCGGTGTAGTCCATCATCTTGCGGAACATCTCGATACCGGTAACGGTGGTGGACATCGACTTCTCCTTGATGCCGATGATCTCGATGTCCTCGTTGACGTTCAGGGAGCCACGCTCAACACGGCCGGTAACAACGGTACCGCGGCCGGTAATGGTGAAGATGTCCTCAATCGGCATCAGGAACGGCTTGTCCAGCTCGCGGACCGGATCCGGGATGGAGTCATCGCAAGCCTGCATCAGGTCGATAACAGACTGTACCCACTTCTCGTCGCCCTCAAGAGCCTTCAGAGCGGAAATGTGAACGATCGGAGCTTCCTCATCGTAGTCCTGCTCAGCGAGCAGCTCACGGATCTCCATCTCGACGAGCTCGATGATTTCCTCATCGTCAACCATGTCACACTTGTTCAGTGCAACGAGGATGTACGGAACGCCAACCTGGCGAGCCAGCAGAACGTGCTCGCGGGTCTGCGGCATCGGGCCATCGGTTGCAGCAACAACCAGGATAGCGCCGTCCATCTGAGCAGCACCGGTAATCATGTTCTTGATGTAGTCGGCGTGGCCCGGGGCGTCCACGTGTGCGTAGTGGCGCTTCGGGGTGGAGTACTCAACGTGGGAGATGTTGATGGTAATACCGCGCTCCTTCTCCTCAGGAGCCTTATCGATCATGTCGAAGGCGAAAGCGGTGTTCTCCTCCGGGTAAGCGTCAGCCAGAACCTTGGTGATCGCTGCGGTGGTGGTGGTCTTGCCGTGGTCGACGTGTCCGATGGTGCCGATGTTCACATGCGGCTTCGTACGCTCGAACTTCTCCTTTGCCACTGTTTGTCCTCCTGGACTCTATGGCGGCTACGTATTTCGCAGCCACGTGGTTTGTATTGCCATTGGCACTTCGAGCCGAAGCTCATAAGCGCTAATGACGCTTTCTTACGTGCCAGTTACACGATCCTAGATTTATGCCGCAGTTTTTTCAAACTGCCTAAATAGGAGGTAACCCCGCCCAACACGTGCGGACGTTGACCCTCGACAAGAATCAAATTAACGGATCCTGGGAGGGTAACGGCCGGCTCAACCCACATCAAGCGTGTGCGCTCAGCCGACCGCTACCCCAAGGCGCGGAACTGGTCTTCCACTGGCGAAGACTACCAGCCCCGCATGTACGCCTTTGCGGCAGGGGCCTAAAAGTTAGGCCTTGGCGCCGGTGCGCTCCTCGATGATCTCCTGTGCCACGGAGGACGGAACCTCAGCGTAGGAGTCGAAGACCATGGTGAAGTTTGCACGGCCAGCGGTGGAAGAACGCAGGTCACCGATGTAGCCGAACATCTCGGACAGCGGAACCTTAGCCTTGACGACCTTGGCGCCGGAGCGGTCTTCCATAGCGAAGACCTGGCCACGACGGGAGGAGATGTCACCGTTGACGGTACCCATGTACTCCTCCGGGGTCACAACCTCAACGGCCATGATCGGCTCCAGCAGAACCGGCTTAGCCTTAGCGACGGCCTCCTTAAGGACCTGGGAGCCGGCGAGCTTGAAGGCCATCTCAGAGGAGTCAACGTCGTGGTAAGCGCCATCCTCGAGGGTGGCCTTGATGTTCACCAGCGGGAAGCCAGCGACGAAGCCGTACTGCATGGCGTCCTGGATACCAGCGTCGACGGACGGGATGTACTCCTTCGGAACGCGGCCACCGGTGACGGAGTTCTCGAACTTGTAGGTTGCGGACTCGCCCTCTTCCAGCTCTTCCGGCTCCGGGTTGTACGGCTCGATGGTGACGATAACCTTTGCGAACTGGCCAGAACCACCGGTCTGCTTCTTGTGGGTGTATTCCAGGGACTCGACCTTCTTGCGGATGGTCTCGCGGTAAGCAACCTGCGGGTTACCGATGTTGGCCTCAACCTTGAACTCGCGCTTCATGCGGTCAACCAGAACGTCGAGGTGCAGCTCGCCCATACCGCCGATAACGGTCTGGCCGGACTCCTCGTCGAGGTGAACGGTGAAGGTCGGGTCCTCTTCAGCGAGCTTCTGGATAGCGGTACCCAGCTTCTCCTGGTCAGCCTTGGTCTTCGGCTCAATAGCAACCTGGATAACCGGATCCGGGAAGTCCATGGACTCAAGGATGATCGGGTTGTCCGGGTTACACAGGGTGTCACCGGTGGTGGTTTCCTTCAGGCCGATGAACGCGTAGATGTTACCGGCGTCGGCGTGCTCGACCGGGTTCTCCTTGTTCGCGTGCATCTGGAAGAGCTTGCCCACGCGCTCCTTCTTGTTCTTGGTGGAGTTGAGCATCTGCTCGCCCGGGATAGCCTGGCCGGAGTAGACACGCACGTAGGTGAGCTTGCCGAAGAACGGGTGCACGGCAATCTTGAAGGCCAGTGCGGAGAACGGCTCCTGGACGGAAGGCTTACGAGTCAGGGTCTCCTCACCGTCGAGGGAGGTGCCGTTGACCTCGCCGATGTCCAGCGGGTTCGGGAGGTAGTCAACAATAGCGTCGAGCAGCGGCTGGACACCCTTGTTGCGGTAAGCGGTACCGCAGAGGACCGGGTAGATCTCGGAGCTCACGGTCAGCTTGCGGATAGCGCCCTTGATTTCCTCAATGGTCAGCTCTTCGCCGCCGAAGTACTTCTCCATGAGCTCTTCGTCGGACTCAGCGACGGTCTCGAGCAGCTTCTCGCGGTACTCTTCAGCCTTCTCCTGCAACTCGGCAGGGATCTCCTCGATAGTGGCTTCGGTTCCGGTTTCTACCTTGCCGCGCCAGGTCAGCGCCTTCATGTTGATCAGGTCGACGACGCCATCGAAGTCATCTTCAGCACCGATCGGCAGCTGCATGACCAACGGCTTAGCGCCGAGGCGATCAATGATGGTCTGGACGGTGAAGTAGAAGTCCGCGCCCATCTTGTCCATCTTGTTGACGAAGCAGATACGAGGGACGTCGTACTTAGCAGCCTGGCGCCACACCTGCTCGGACTGCGGCTCCACACCTTCCTTGCCGTCGAAGACAGCAACAGCGCCGTCGAGAACACGCAGGGAGCGCTCAACCTCAACGGTGAAGTCCACGTGGCCCGGGGTGTCAATGATGTTAATCTGGTTGTTGTTCCAGAAACAGGTCACAGCAGCGGACGTAATGGTGATGCCGCGCTCCTTCTCCTGCTCCATCCAGTCAGTGGTGGCGCCACCATCGTGGGTCTCACCGACCTTACGGTTAATACCGGTGTAGAAGAGGATGCGCTCGGTGGTAGTGGTCTTACCCGCATCGATGTGCGCCATGATGCCGATGTTGCGGACCTTGTTCAGATCCTTAAGCACTTCTTGTGCCACAGTTAATACCCCAACTTAATTGTCGTCGACGCCGACGCCAGTTATGCACTGACGAAACATAGGTGACGTCTTCATGGATAGGTCTTGGTCTATTTTGCCACGTCTGGGCTTCTACGTCAGCGTGAGACGTGGAGCCCACGCCATAAAAATGGCCCGAACAACGCTATTCAAGTTTAGGTTCCGCACTGTTTAGCGTGGAGCGCTCCGCCAAGGGGAGCGAGAACACGCAGTGTCAGCGCAGGTAAACGATGATATCGCTGTTCGAGCCATGATGCCATGTGGCGGGTTATACCGGAGGGATTACCAGCGGTAGTGAGCGAAGGCGCGGTTGGCCTCAGCCATCTTGTGAGTATCCTCACGGCGCTTCACGGAAGCACCCAGGCCGTTGGATGCATCGAGGATCTCGTTTGCGAGACGCTCGATCATGGAGTTCTCACGACGCTGACGGGTAAAGGTAACCAGCCAACGCAGAGCCAGGGTGTTGGCACGTGCCGGCTTAACCTCAACCGGAACCTGGTAGGTAGCGCCGCCCACACGACGGGAGCGAACCTCGAGGTCCGGGCGGATGTTGCCCAGGGCCTTCTCCAGGGTGCCGACCGGGTCGGTACCGGTCTTCTCACGGCAGACCTCGAGAGCGCCGTACACAATGCGCTCAGCGGTGGACTTCTTGCCGTCACGCAGGATCTTGTTCACGAGCATGGTGACCTGCTCGGAGTTGTAAACCGGGTCCTTAACTACAGGACGCTTCGGTGCAGCATTCTTACGCATTGTTGATTACTGTCCCTTCTTTGCGCCGTAGCGGGAACGAGCCTGCTTACGGTCCTTCACGCCCTGGGTATCCAGTGCGCCGCGGATAATCTTGTAGCGAACACCCGGGAGGTCCTTCACACGACCACCGCGGACGAGCACCATGGAGTGCTCCTGCAGGTTGTGGCCCTCGCCCGGAATGTAGGCGGAAACCTCGATACCGGAGGTCAGGCGCACACGGGCAACCTTACGCAGAGCCGAGTTCGGCTTCTTCGGGGTGGTGGTGTACACGCGGGTGCACACGCCACGGCGCTGCGGGGAGCCCTTCAGGGCGGCCGTAGCAACCTTGGCCTTCTTGTCGTGGCGGCCCTTGCGGACCAGCTGCTGAATAGTTGGCATAAATCTAGTCTTTCTCTATGACTTCGGCTTGAACTGACCGCTTTCACACGTCCAAACATGCAAAAATAGGGGCTCTTCTCCGGGGCCCTTCCGCATGTCCAGAACGAATCTCTCCCAGCGGATGGTTGAGATACCGATCAGACTTTTCATCTCCTATAAAGATGAAACCTTGGACAGACTACCACCACCCCTTTGATCTGCCCAAATCCCCAACCGCTAGCGCCACTCCCAGGTCAGGTCCGCCTCCACCGCGCGCTCGGAGAAGTGTTCTTGTTCCTGCCTCTCCCAGGTTTCAAACCACTCTTCATAGCCGGGGTCGCGCTCTAGGGCACGCTCGCGACGCTTCTCGCGTGGCCCGTCGATACGGACCGTCACCACGGAGCCGCGCTCTTTGGCGGCGGCCACGGTTGCCTCGGTGACAGAACCCACGCCTTCGACAATCAGATCGTCGCGCTCATCCAGGCTCGCCCAATCCTTCGGTGCATTGGCTTCCCAGTCCCAACGCCAATAGCCCGGGTTATTCTCCCGCAGCACTTGCTCTGAAACCATCTCTGAACCCTCTTGCAGCCCATGCCAGCCGGGGTAGAACTCGTCAAGGTGGACTACCCGCCACCCGGTACGCTCAGCCAGCGCTGCAGAAGCCCAGGTCTTGCCGGCGCCCGAGGGGCCGTCGATAAGCACGGTGACCGGGCGCATCGGGCGCTTGCGCGACGCAGCGAGCGCCACCACATCGGCCAAGAGCCGATCCATCTCGGCGGCGTGCGTCTGGGCAGTGTCCTTACCGCTGTCCTGGTCGGCCGTGCGGTCCGCGTCCTGCATGTATTTCTTCACCACTTCTGGGTACGTCTAGCGTGCAGCTTTGAGAGAGTCGTCCTAGAGTCCGAAGAATCTCCAGGACCCACTGAGAACCGAAACTACCACCGGAAGCGCCGCAAGGCCCGTTCCCACCACCATCACCAGCCAGTCTCTGCTGGCAAGGCGGGACGGCCGCGCCCATGTGCGTTGCCCACCGCCCGGTGGGGTTCGCCCGAAACCGCGCGCCTCCATCGCCGTGGCCAGCTTGCCCCCGCGCCGCAGGGCTAGCACCAAGAGCCCGAAGGACATGGTGATGAGGTGCTTGATGCGGCCCTCGTCGGTCAGCCCACGCGCGCGCCGCGCCATGGCCAGGTACTGCCAATCGGATTTGAACAACGTCATCATGCGCACCCCGGCCACCGCACCGATGACGAAGCGGGAAGGTAGCTTGAGGATCTGCGAGAGGGCGTCGCCCAACTCCGTCGGGTCAATATCCCGCGCCAGCACCACCATGGGCAGCGCCACCGCCAGCACGCGCATCGTAATGGCGATGGCCAGCTCCATCGAGTTGTCCGTAACCGTGATCAGCCACCAGCTGAAGTACTCCCGCCCGCCCGGTGCGCCGTAAAGCAGCATCGAAATGCCGGACAACGGAGCGATAAGAAAAAGGAACCAGCCAGCTTTAAACAGGCGCGGCCACGACACCCCGCACAGGGGCGCAAAAACTAAAGTCATGGCCAAGGACACTGCCGCAGAGACCCAATCCACGGAGAGCAACAGCGGGCTCACCCACACGAACATGAGGAAAATTCGGGTCAGCGGGTTCACGCCGTGCAGTAAACCTGCACGGCCAGCACGATCGGCGCGACCAGCGCCGTCTGCGTTCGCCGACGACGTAGTTGTCTCAGCCACGGCTCACCTCCACTCGGTGGTCACCCAATGCGGAGATGAACAACGGATCGTGGGTCACCGACGCAATCGTCGTCCCCTCATCCGCCATGCGCCGCAGCAACCACACCAACTCGGTGAAGGTGTGGGGGTCTTGGCCGAAGGTGGGTTCGTCGAGAAGCAGCACCTCCGGCGCCGTGACCAACGCAGTGGCCACCGACAACCGGCGCTTCTCCCCTCCGGAGAGCGTAAACGGATTGGCGTTGAGCACATGCCCCAGGCGTAGTGCCTCCACGAGCTCCGCGATGCGCCCCTCCGGCACCTCGCGGTGCATGACACGGGGTGCCACGCGCAGCTCCTCTGCCACCGTGCGGGCGACGAATTGGTGCTCGGGATTCTGGAAGACGAAGCCAATGCGGTCCGCCAATTCCCGGGACTTCCACGTCGCCGGCGAGCCTTTCAGCCCCCGCCGCACGTACTCTGCCACACCAATCTCCCCGGCCACTGCTGGAAGCAACCCCGCCACCGTCATCAGCCACGTGGTCTTGCCCGCACCATTCGGCCCGGTAATCACCGTGGACATCCCCCGGGGCAGCGCGTAGCTGCGCGGCGGCCCGAAACGGGTGACCAGGTCCGTGCTCCACAGCGCCGCCGATTCGGGTGCTCTTCCAGTGCTGCTTGGCGACGTCCCGCCAGCATCCCGCGCCCGCGGCAAACCGCTGATAGAGCGCGAAGCAACAACAGCCTCCACGGGACCGTCGGCGACGATGCGCCCATCCTTCAGCTCAATCGCACGGTCAAGCACACCCCTCCACGCCGCGTGCTGGTGTTCCACCACGATCAGGGTGGCCCCGGTGCGCTCCACCATGGTGGACACGGCCTCAATAACCTCGCGCGCGCCCTCCGGGTCGAGGTTCGCCGTCGGCTCATCGAGCAACACCATGCCCGCGCCCATGGCAATCACACCCGCCAAAGCCAAGCGTTGCTTCTGCCCGCCGGACAGACGCTCCGTGGGAAACGACAAATCGACATACGGCCCCACCATCTCCAGCGCCGCCGACACCCGCTGCCAAATCTCAGAGCGCGGATAGGCCAAATTCTCACAACCAAAGGCAACGTCATCGCCCACGCGCGCGGCAATCACCTGGGAGTCTGGGTCCTGCAGCACCAAGCCCACCGGAATCGTCCGGCCGGGCGGCTCGATGTGACCAGAGGCATCCTCCAGCAGGATTTCCCCCACCCGGGTGCCCTCGTCATCGCCGCCCAACACGCCCGCAATGGCCGCCAGCAGCGTGGACTTCCCGGACCCGGAATCTCCGCACAGCAGGACCTTCTCCCCCGGTGATATAACCAAGTCAATATCCGCCAGCGCCGGCGCACGCCTCCCCGCATGCGTCCAGCCATAGCCGCGTGCGACAAGCTTCGTCGCGCCCGCGGACATATCTTCTACCGAACCCACATCAGCCATCAGAATCAGCCACCAGCCACCTTGCAACAGCCATTACTTCAGCTACCAGTCAATGCTCAGCATCAACAATCAACAAGCATCCACAGCAAGCAACGCACAACAAGCAACGTTTGCTTAAGCACTGTGCTGTTCGCGGCCGACCGCAAAACGGTCCAGCGCACCGGTCTTCGCCAGCGCATTGACCACGATGTAGCCCACGGCTCCTGCCAGAATGGCGCCGGAGATGCTCAGCGTGACGAGGTAGATGATGTTGAACTGCAGGGTCTTGCCCAGGTTTCCGGAGGTAAACAGCTCCAGCACAAACGCACCCCAGCCCGCTGCCATGCCGCCGAGCATCGCAATGCCCAGGCTAAAGCGACGGTAGAGGAAGATGGCCAGCACAATCTCCACACCAATGCCCTGCGCGATGCCGGAGTACAACGTACTAATACCCCACTGGGAGCCCAGCACCGCCGACACGATGGCCGCCAGCAGCTCCACGTAGAGTGCGGCACCCGGCTTACGGATAATCAAACCGCCAACGACACCACCAAGAAGCCAAATGCCGGTGGCAATGCCACCCAGGCCTGGCGTGAGCGCATCCATGGCCTGGAACCAGGCATAGCCCACCGTGTTCCACGCTAGGAACACGATTCCACACGCCACACCCAGCACGGAGGCCACCACGATGTCGACGACGCGCCAATTCAAACTGCGCGGCGCAGCAGCGCCATTCGCAGTTGCGCCATTAACAGATCCACCATGAGATACAGAGTTCATGATTCCTCCCTTTCGCCGGCATTATCCGGATCAGGTTCGACGGTTCGCCGCTGCGCTGCGGCATCTCAGCCTCCTCCGGAGACACCCATACGCAGCCTCAAAGGCAGAACACAGTGTGAACGAGGAAGCACCCGTGACGATGTTTAATTTGTTGTTTTATGTACAGCCGCCAGCACTAATAAGAACCGGCTCAGCACGCTCAAAAGCACTGACATCTTAGCAAGCCGGACCATTAAGAGCACACTGCAGCCTCACTACTCCCCCATGCCACCAGCACTCCATCAAGCCAGCGGACAACATTTCACCAACCAAAAGCATCAGTAAACTGGAGTGAAAGCCAATCACAAAGGATCTCGTCCCTCTATGCCCGCAATCAAAGTCATCTCCAAAGCAATCGGCATACCTCTTGTGTGCATCGCTGTTCCCGCCGCCGGTGTCTGTGTAATCCGCTCCATCAACTCCAGGCGTTTTGCTGCCCCCAAACCACCAGCAGGTGGCGATGATCGCATCCTCAAAGAAGAGGGCGTTTCAAGAATTGACGGCCGCTACATGAAGGGCTTCCACCTCACGCCGCTAGCCACCGGACAGGAACAACAATCCATACAGACACATCCAGGCACCGTCATCGTATTCGGCGGCTCGGACGGCGGTGCCAACGTGGAACAGGCACGAATGCTACGTGACGCCGGGTACGATGTGCTCGCCTTGTACTTCTTTGGCAAGCCCGGGCAAAAGGAATTCATCGACGGGGTCCCACTCGAGTTCTTTGACGAGGTCCTCGCCTACGCTGAGGAGCACGGCAACGGCAGCAGACCGCTGACTGTTATCGGTACGTCCAAGGGCGCGGAGCTTACTGGCAATCTCGCCGCCCGCTACCCGCAGATCGACAACATCGTTCTCTACACGCCTGCGCACCACACTTACGGCAGTCTGACTTACCAGCGCGGCAGCGGCTCCACGAGTAGTTTCTCCTGGCACGGTGAGCCCGTTCCTTTTGCGAAATTACAAGGAAAAGAAATGGGCAAGGTTATGCTCCGCTTCGCGCTTGGTCTGCCCGTGTCCTACCGCGCCGGCTATGAGGCCGACGCTGCTGCAGCCAGCCCCGAGTCTGTCATCGACCTGAGCAACTTCCAAGGCAACGGCCTTCTGTTCGCCGGCACCGAGGACGCCATGTGGCAAGGCGACGTTGCCGCGGAAGCTCTAGCCGCACAAAACCAGAACCTTGAGCCCCACATCTACAAAGACGCCGGCCACCTCTTTCACGAGAGCATCGACCAACTCATCGGCTCCTCCTGGAAAACAATGATGGGCGGCACAATCGCAGCCAACCGCGAGGCCAAGGTGGATTCCGACCGCATCCTGCTTGAACGCCTCAAGCAGTGGCACGAGCTTTAGAAAGCATACCCAGCATGGCAACAAAAGCCGCGACAAACGAAGACTAAGGCGATTTCATCAGAAGACGACGGCGAATCACATCAAAACACAAAAATGTACCCCGCCGCGTCCTCTGACCTACGCGACGGGGTACTTGCACACCGGCAAAGATGCCAGTGGCCATGAGCCTCCACACACGCAGCTTAAGGAAAGGAAAAGCTTCGGTGGAGACCCAAGACTTAATGAAATAACTAAATGTATTTCGGAAATATCAAATAAACAAAAGTATCAAACAAATACAAGCAAGTTGAGAACTAGGGGTTGCTACCGGAGTCTTATGCCCCGGCAGCAATGCCCTACTCCATCAACTCTCAGGTTGGGTGGGAGGTTAACGCTCCTCCCTTAGCGGTGTTGTTAAAGGAGACACATCCTACGGTTCTCTTAGTTGGAGGAACCCTCGCCAGCACCCGGTGCACAAGCATCAGCCAACAGGCCGATAGCCAAAGCACCAGCAGCAATCAGAGCCACAGCACCAGCAGCCTGCTGGTAATCAGCACCGAAGCGCTTCAGCTGAGCATTGATGCCATTGACCTGGTCAGCCAACGGGCCGTTGAACAGACCAGCCTGCTGCTGCAGACGGGTGTTCAGATCCTGAATCTGCTTGTTAATCGGAGCAACAAACTCCGACAGACCCGGAATGTTCATCTGGGAAGCCAGACCAACCGGAATCAGGAACAGCAGCGGGATACCGATACCAAGGCCGGTGTTGATGCAACGCTCAGACAGGTTGGAAGAACCAGCCCAATCGGCGGAACCATCCGGCGTACCTGGCTTATCCACCTTGCCCGGCTTGGAGTTCGGGTCATTCGGATCGGTCGGCTTACCGTTGTTCTTGGAGCCAGTGACCTCATCACCATCATTGGTGCCGTCACCATCGGTATCAGCCTTAGTCGGATCCGTCGGAGCACCCTTCTCACCCGGCTTAACCTTGTTGCCGTCCTTATCGAACGGGTTCTTGGAACCAGTAACCTCGTCACCATCCTTGATGCCATCACCATCGGTGTCAGCATTGTTCGGATCGGTGCCAAGCTCCTTCTCCTGATCGTCAGTCAGACCATCATTATCGGAGTCCTTGCCCTTGCCATCCTCACCCGGCTTGTTCGGATCAATCGGCCAGGACGGACCAGGAACGATCGGCTTAGACGGCTTGTTTGGCTTGGAGTTCGGG
>NZ_KV819519.1:0-200 GCF_001815175.1 Corynebacterium sp. HMSC034H07 | reverse complement strand
GTGGTGCTCCACACCTACCAGGCCTGCGATATTGAGGATGCACCGACCTTTATTGAAGGCTTCGGCTGGCGAGCTGAGCCCATGCCACATGACAAGATGCGGGATTTAACCGAAGAGATAAAAGAGGCCGATGGCTACCAGCCAGGAATCATCATGCGCAAACTTGTCGAAGGCCGCGACGGTACCTGCCGGGTCGGCGG
>NZ_KV819518.1:0-17165 GCF_001815175.1 Corynebacterium sp. HMSC034H07 | reverse complement strand
CCCAACCGGGCTGGATATCAGGTGTCTACCTAACAGGGGTCAGGTCCGCAACTAACTGGCGGGAAAACCCGACCAACATTCACATCCTCGCACCGACCGGAGCAGGCAAGACATACATTGCCTGCGCCATCGGCATCGCCGCATGCAAGGCCGGATATTCCGTGGCGTACTACCGGCTGGATCAACTTGTAGACATGCTGGCGGTCTTCTCACCGACTGACCAAAACTACCTCGATAAGATGCGGAAACTGATCAACGTCGATGTCCTTATTATCGACGACTTTATGACCATCAGCATCAACCAGCGCGGGCAAGAAGACCTAACCAAGATCATATTCGACCGCGACGGAAGGCTCCCAACACTGATCTCCTCCCAATCAGCCGCCGCCTACTGGGTTGAAACACTGCCAGACAGAGTCGGAGCCGATTCACTCGTAAGCCGCCTCAACAACGGCCACCGAATCCATATCGGAGACTTCGACATGCGCAAAGCCACCGCCCCAATAGAACCGGACGAATAAAGCAAACAGCCGGGCCGACTCCGTCGGCCCGGCCCCGGTACCAACTACCCGGAACCCGGCAGTACCGGGTCTCCGGAACACCGGTACCAAAAACCCGCATCTGACACAATCGCCTACGCGCTAAGCGAAGGAGAAGAACAACCGCCTAAACATAGTGGATTGTCGTCTATTCGTGCAAACTTGTCGGCTCTGGTTTGGGACTAGATTAGGAGGCATAGGAACGGGTGCCCGTGGCTTCTGGCACCCTAGGCCATGAAAAGTGAGGCGCTAATCCCGATAACCTCCTGAAGCCGCTCAGCCCCACACCTAAGGGAGTAACGAATTGCGTCACCGGAAGGTTCTTTACAAAACTGTTGGTAGGCAGTCGGGAAGAAACCGTACAGCGTTCGCGGTAGAGGGTTCTCAACGACATACAAGGTGCAATCCCATAACAACAAGTGCTTTCGAAGAACGCTCTCTAACTACACTCACTAGACAGGAACGCACCTGCTGCGTGATTGCTTTCCAGAGGCCGCGTCCAAGTCAATATACGGGAAAGCTATCGGCGTTCTCTTTTCTTTGTGGTAGCAACCTCTTTCACCTTTTCCCACCGGTTATCCCACGTCTCCGAAGAGAATACTTCGTCCCACTGCAGTTCAGTTGGATAGCAGTTAGCGGCCTGTCGCATTACCTCTTCGACATTCTCGGGGCCCCTAGCGGGCAAAGCCACTCCATACTTTTTGAAGTAGCGATAGTTCGGAGAATCCTTATAGACAATAAAAGGGATCATTCTCTCAAGGTACGAGACAGCTTTGAAGGCAAATGCATTTTTCCCATACTCGGAATCCAGAAGTAATATTCCGATGTTTCTCGTAGTCCTTGAATTATAATATTCAAAACTTTCGGTCAAAATGCGAATTTCTTCGAGGCCGTTTAGTCCTAGCTCCATCAGCCAATCTTCCAGAAGTTGGCTTTCTTCTTCCCGAACCACAAAATCTGCATAAACCTGGCGGTCTGCCACTAAGACTATCTCTTTCAGCGCTCTCAAGTAAGTCTCCATCGAGTAAAGCTTACTAACACCACCGGTATAAACGAAGGTCACACGGCTATCGTCCGGCTCGCTTTCAAGTGAAGCTGGGGCAATATTTCTTGGTGACAGAGCTGGAGGAAGCTCATCATCAATGAACTGTAGTTCAAAAAAGCGCGTAGCCAGCTCAGAGTAGTGTTTTCCGCTTTCAACAGATGGAGCTATCAAGCCGCCCAGGCTTTTAGAAAAGCGACGAAACTCGAATTCGCCAAAACGAAGGGTCTTAGCATCGATTTGCCCGGACTCTTGGAGCGTTTCGTCTAGCCAGTGGACATCGCGAACAAAATACAAGCTTTTAAGGGTCGATTCATGAGACAGGTAGTCAACTAATCGCGAGACAATAAGAGGCCCATCGAACTCAAAGATTGGATTAGTACTGTTCTCTCCGTAGAAGAACTTGAATTCCACTCCCTCATCGATGAGATACTTAATCAATTTCACTCGGCGTTCAAGAATGCTCGGGTTGAAGCTCAAGTGAATAGGCTGGGATTCCCGGGCCATTGCGAGGTACATGTTTCTAATTCGTTGAGGTCGTGCCCCATTCGAACGATTCTCTAGGGCGGCAACAGAAAAGAATATGTTTAACGAGGTGGCATCACCAAAGTCCTCGAAATACCTCGGGAGCCCACCAGCTAATGCGAGATTGAGAACTTCAATAAGAGGTCTTCCGCTAAAATAATCTGGGGAGACACAAGCTTTAGCACTCGGCGAATTCGTTCCAACAAAACGAGATAGTATATGGGGGACAGAACCTACTTCAATGCTGTTTTTACCGTAGGAGATAAGTTCATGCTCGACCGAATGAGTCGCAAAGAGCGAACCAGCATTGTCGTCACTAGCGCAGGCGATAGCGGATAGAGACTCTGCATCGTTATCTACGAAAATCGCATCGGTAAACCCGGACGTTCGGAGCGCAGCCGTGTTGGTGAGCTTACGCCCTATTTGCAAATCGCTATACCAGAAGAAGCTATTGACCGGTTGTAAATGTACATCAACTGTTCCTAACCCAGACGCAAGCCCATTAAAGCCGAGATCTTCAATGCTTGATACAGTCCCTCTTTTTGTGTGATCATAGAAAACAACTATGCGGTTTTCATCGCTCTGGGAAAGATTCCAATTAACCGAACTGCCGTCCGCATTAATGTCCCAAAGAAAGTGGGGAGCCTCAGAACCGATTGATGAAGCCTTATACATTTCCCAAGCATTGAAAAAAATCAACGCAGCCGAAGAACGCGAAATACCTTTAAACTGATTGAGTCTTTTTTTTCGACGGGAGCTAATATCCACATCGCCAGGCATCATCAATGAAAGAACTGGGATGTGTTTCCCCAGTGGCTCACACAACAAAGCCGATTCAAAACCGATAGCGAGTATCTTCTTGAAACCAGCCTGATGAGCGAAAGAGAGAAGCCACTTCTGAAACTCATAGCTATTTGGGTCTCGCGCCCATACTGGAACTTCTGGAGTATCGGCACCCATAAAACGGTTGTCGCGGAGGAAATACACCAGAGGCGCGCCACCACTTTCCTCCAAAGCCTTAGTTACTAGACCGACCGTAGGGCCGATTCTGCTCGCGAATATCAGTGTCCTATTCATTTAAAAGTCTTCACCTCTCATTAGCTGCACTTCCTTGTCTACCGTGAGCGCAGGAGTACTCTGTTCCCGTACACGCCTCGCTGCGGCTTTGGACATTTGAGAAAATCTTTCCGGATCATTCATTAACGAAAGAACTTCTTCGAACCAGTGATCAAACTGCTCTTCGTCGCCTAGGACCGCGCACGAATCATCTACAAACTCTGGGATTGCGTCAACAGGTGTGGTAATGGGGACCAATCCGGAGCTCATCGCTTCATCCCTTGAAACTCCTTGGGTATCCCATCGGGAGGGAACCAGAAAAATCCCGTGTTCCTTATGAAGCTTTGAGATCTCGTTATGAGATAAATATCCACGGTGTATAGTGACATTTTCATCGTCTGCAAACTGGTCGAAGAAGTCAAAATACTGACCGTCCCCTACGATAGTGGCCTTAATTCTCGGCCAAAGATCAGTCTTTTTCAGCCTACTCAGCATCTTCGCTGCCAAATCAGCTCCATAATTCCATTTGCTGGCATTACGGATCCACAAAAGATTAAATCGTTGCTCTACCGGCTTTTCTCGATAGGGAAACATATCACTGTCGATGACGTTGTGTATAACGGCGGTTCTGCAATCATCAAAGGGGACTAGGACATCCTCACTTACAGCGCGCTTCCACCATTCAGACACGAAGATAAATTTGGTGATTCCAGAATCATCCTTATACATCTCGCGCCAAACATCCCTTGCCCTGAGGTTTCGCTCAATATGATCATCGAGAGATTTCCGGTCAGCGATCTGATAGGGCATACGGGTCCAATTGCGCACCTCATATCCATGAGAATAAACCAAAAAAGGGGTCTGCTTCGATACGTTCCGTTTGAGCGCAGCCCACATATCGGGGTTCATGAAATGTACGCTTATGGAGTCATACTGTCGACTGCCAAGAAGCCCGAGCAGCTCATCGTAAAAGCCGGAGAGAACGTTGACTCCATCGTAAATATAAACGTCCTTTTCCAGCCTTTTGCCAAATGCCATCACGTCGATTTTTAGGCCTGCCTCTTGGTAAAGTTTAATACGACGATGGATGAAACCGTTTGCATACTGATTATCCAAGGAGGTGTACTCGTTTGCGACAATCAGATGGCGATTTTTAGAAGATTCTCCCTCTTCAGTTTCTTTTAAAAATTGCCTTACAAAGGCAAATTTTTCGTCTTCATGGACTTCCTTAGGCGACGCTGCTTCGGCGCCTTTTCCGACTGAAAAGGTAGGCCTTTGACGGAAAAGATACTCATTCTCAAAATATAGCCTATTTATAAATTCCTCATCGGTGTAGGTGCTGCCTACTAAATCTCTGTCGATGCCCCAAGAAAATTTCAATTGTTACCTACTTCTTTTCAACTGTGCCGCGAGCGGCACTTTATCCTTTCTTGCTTACAAGACAAGAGTCTACAGCCCTAAAGTCCTTCGTTCCTCCCCATTGGTGAAGCCGATCGTTGTAAAATCTCGCACATCTGCGCGCAGGACCCCTACGATCTCCGAGAGAATTCTGCCAAGTTCCCCACGGGGGACGGGAATGTGCCCAGGATCACCATCGAATAGTTGAATCCACGTGCGCTTAAGACTCGTTAGTTCGTCGAGAAATGGTTTTACTTGGAGGTCTAGGAAACGGCTGTCATTCGAATTTTGAATAATTAGCAGATCAAAGTCTTGCCGCTGATTGACCTGTTGGGCCAAATTTGCCTGTAGGAACTCCGATTTTACTCGCTGCATGGGCGTTTTAGTGTCAACACCATGGCAGACCTTTAAATAGTCAGATAGAGTCGATTTTGGTGATGATTCTAGATTCAACCGTGGGTTCATAGCGAGCACGGTCGATCCGGGGAAATCCTGCGCAAAGTTAATGGCTGAATATCCGCCGCCCGATCCTCCAAACAGGACGGTATTTTTGCTGCCCATTTTTTCTAATGTGTCGGCAAGAATGGGGCTCAAAATTTTGCGAAACTCCCCGATTTCCCTGTCTCCCAGGAACCATGCACAGGCGATCGGGCCACGGTCAAGGGAGATATCGGAACAAGCAATCAAATTCATGCCAGACATCTCTGAAATGCTCTCGCCCTGAAGATATGGAATAGTCCTCTGGCGAGGGGAAAGAGCCCCGTGAAAAACTATTAGAGTCGTATCAGAACCTCGGTCCCTAATCAAGAGATCGATTAGTCTTCCTTTGTGTTCAATGGTGTGAAGCCCTTCTCCCAAAGGCAGACGCAGGAATGATTCCACGGATTGGTACCTTCGGGCGACTTCCCATTTGCTGATAGAGCGCCGTCTCTGAAACGTCTCTGGCATCTCAATTTTACCCTTCTTGTGTGCTCCACGAAGTCTCTAATCAAGAGATTACAGCTGTTTAGACTAGCCTAGCTCGTCTCTCAAAAAATTAGAGGCTGTAACAATAGCTGCTTTTGCCAGCCGTCTTTCCAAAACTAACCATTCTATCTAGTGCGCTTGCTATCAACCCTCTATACTAGAAAATCGGTTAACATACAGCAGCTTTCCGATTGGAGTAGAATTGCAAAAAGTAGCGACCATCGTCGGCCAAGGATACGTAGGCTTGCCTCTCGCGCAAGAAGCCGCGAAGTCCGGATGGAAAGTTTATGGTTTCGACGTTTCTCAGAGGGTTGTAGATGGGCTCAACGCCGGAGTCTCCCATGTGGATGACTTGTCGGATTCCGACGTCCAAGAAATGCTACAAAATGGTTACACGGCAACCGCATCACCCGCGGTGCTCTCAGAGAGCGACGTCATTGTAATTTGTGTTCCGACTCCATTGGGAGAGGCTGGTTCCCCTGATCTTTCCTATATCGAGGCTGCTTCTCGCACTGTCGGTAAGAACCTTTCTAAAAACACAATTGTAATTTTGGAATCAACTACTTACCCAGGAACCACGCAGGAAGTCTGTCTTCCAATCCTCGAGCAAGAGAGCGGTCTAAAGGTTGATTCCGAAATTTTTGTCGCTTTTAGTCCAGAGCGCGTTGACCCTGGCAGGACAGATTTTGGAATTAAAAATACTCCCAAACTTGTTGGTGGGGTTACTCCCGAAAGTACCAAGTTGGCGGCAAATTTCTACAGGGCATTTATTGAAAATGTTGTCGAGATGAGTGGGCCAAAGGAAGCCGAAACCGCAAAGCTTCTCGAGAATACTTTTCGGCACGTCAACATTGCCCTCGTCAACGAAATGGCGAAAGTATGTCACGAGCTTGACATTGATATCTGGGAAGTTATCCGGGGTGCAGCAACAAAGCCTTTCGGCTACATGAAATTCACGCCTGGGCCTGGGGTAGGAGGGCACTGCATCCCTATCGATCCGAATTACCTATCCTACGAGGTTCGCCGTAATCTCGGGTACCCTTTACGATTCGTCGAACTCGCCCAGGAAATCAATAACTCGATGCCTGTATATGTTGCGACGAGAGTAGCTGAACAGTTAAACGATCGCGCAATTGCTCTCAAAGGTTCGAAAGTACTATTACTCGGTGTCACCTATAAAAAGAACATTGCAGATCAACGCGAATCTCCGGCCCTCCCGCTAGCGCAGGAACTCGCTAGGAGAGGCGCCGAGGTTTCGTACATAGACCCCTATGTGGACACCTGGAACTTTAATGGACATGAGATCGCCTCTGAAAAAGATTGGGAAGCAGCCATTGCGGCGTCCGACGCCGTGGTTCTTTTGCAGCATCACAATGAATTTGACGTAAATGCAATCTCTGCGGCGTCTTCGACGTTCCTTGACACCACCGGTACAGTCGACGACGTACGCAGGCGACTTTAATCTCTCATGTTCGTATGTCCGCGGTCGACCTCTTTATTGCACTAAGAAGCAGTCCGCCGAACGCAAGAGCGTTCAATCCTGTTGCCCCAACGCAACGACGAAAGCTGGGTGCGTTGTGTCTGTAGTGAGTGAGAAGTTTGGATTTAATCCAAAAGGTTTGGTGAGGCTTTGGAGGGCTGCGTTGTCTGACCGATGAAGGCGTACATCCTGGTGGAGAGTATTTCCATCCTGTTAGCGGGCAAGTCTGCGGCATCTGATCTGGCGCCGCATGACTAGTGGCTGGGCTTAAGCAGTCCGGCTACGCAACGCTGAGTTTCTCATCACTTGCTTGACGGTTGTGTCCCTTAGTGTGGTGTAACGCTTGCTGATGGTGGGGTCCGGAAAGTAGTGGGCGGCCACCGCCAGTTAATCTTTCGACTCAACTACCGCATTTCGCCGAAGGGCCTATGCCGATGATCGAGGCATTGATGCGTATCGGGATCGTTTTACAATCGAGTTCACTTACACCATATTGGAGAGTAAATATATAGGACATGTCATTACCTTCCGCGGGTACTGGTACTCAAAAGCTTCGGGATTGAGCACCCCTTAGTGACGCGTCTGTTATAGAACATATTCGAGACGTTCACGCCGAAACTGTGATGGCTGCAGCGTGCGGAAAACGTGACACACATTTTGCATCGAAGGCATTGCCAGTCGTGGTCGGTATGACGCGTCTGGCCGTCCTGTCCGGTAAAGGAAAATGGTACGTCCGACACAACCGCATGCCACAAGGATTGGAGCTACTACGGTGCCTTTCATTAGTCGAAAGATCAACGCTTCGGACAATTATGCGCTCATTTATACTCGAACGTGGAGGGATGTCGTCGAGGTAAACAGTGTAACGCTTAAATGGGGCAGGTGGATGGAATGGTCCCCAAGCTCCATCAGATCCTTTGCTAAGGAGCGTCGCCTGAATTGAACCAGAGTATTGATACCACAATCAAAACCCGACAACAATAAAACAAGACGCAAGGTACAGCCCTAGGGGGAGCGCAGGGCACTTTATACTACCAATGGATTGGAGGCTGAACATATCCAGGCGTTTTCCTTCAAATCACCTTTGACACTGGGAACCAAATAGCGTTCCGTTATAGGCATTTTTCTTAAAGTTAATTGAAGGGTTGTATTTAATTGTTTTCGGGATCAATGTTGACTATTTCGGAAGGGTGAAAATGTCTTTTTACAATGCTCCAAATCGAGGGCGAACTATCTTGATTTCCGGTGGCTTGGGGCGCATAAACAAGATTTCTCAGGTGCTGGGGGGCATGCTCGTAATTCATTCCTATCCAGAAGTGTTTTTTAACCCGGAGGAGCCGTTCTGGTCGCAGATTGAATCTCAGGGCTTACACCCGACTGTGCGCTTCTATCTGCATTCGCTGAATTGGATCGACTTCATCGTAGATCAAGCTGCGGAAATGCCCGAGGACGAATGGAGTGAAGAGGTTTCCGCGGGAGCGGAGTTCGTACGAACTGTTGCATGGCATTGGTGGGAAATGAACCTTGTGTCCCCGGAGTGGAAAAACGATGAACACGTCTGGGGCGGGCATGCTGTTGCGATTAGAGCGGCGTCGTTAAGCGTGCTGAGCGAGCTTTATCCTGAGGACGAATGGCTTTATGAGGCCATCACGTACCACGGTCAGTGGTTGTTGGAGCATTTTGATGGTTATTGGAACCATGGACTGTCCCAGGCGCTGGCGCTAATGATCGTAGGGGGTAGGCTGAGCAACGAGGAGATGCTGGACACTGGTGCCAAGCGCGCCGTAGCTTGCCTCGAGGTCATGATTGACAAGGAAGGCGCCATCAACGAACAAGCGCCCGAGTACTCGAATTACATTGAGCGCCTGCGCAGCACTGCTGTGGATGCACTCGAGATGTTTGATGCGCCTGGAGCGGAAAAACTTAAAGCGAAGCAGAGGCCGCTGGAAGAGTTCATCGCGCACTCTTTGACCCCGGCAGGAACCTTTGTCGAGGTAGGCGACTCGATGCCGCGGCGTCCAGAATATGTTCGTGGAGGGGCGTTGGAATACGCGCTATCGAATGGTGTAACTGGGCCTGAGATTCCGCGCGTCAAGGTTTATGATGCTGGCTACATTTTTGGGCGCTCGGGGTTTGGTCAGCGCAGGCCTAAGGATTTGGAGAGCTATTACACCTTGCGCTTCGGGCCGCCGCGGCAAATTCATGGGCATTTTGATCATCTCTCACTGACTTACTGGGACCGCGGAAGGAACATCATCGTTGATGCTGGTCATCCTGGTTATGTGAGGGGCCCGTTACGTTCCTATGCCCAGAGCCGCCTAGCTCATAATGTGCTTAGTGTTCGTGGGAAGGAGCACGACGTTGAGGCAGCCTCACGACTGGTGGATTACCAGATTGAGGAATCGTGGTCGGCGTTCGATCTTGAGGACACCGCTTGGGAAGGCCTTCACTGGAATCGCAGTGCGTGCTTTGTTGATTGCGGCCCCTTTGTGGTTTCAGACAGCCTTGAACCGACGCGCACTGTGGAGTACGCGGAGCAACGTTGGAATGTGGCCCCAGAGTTTGAGTACGTGGGCTCGCAGTACGAGACAGTTCGATTCCGGTCTGTTGTCGATGGAACCCAGTTGGTGTTCATCCGCTACGGCATCGATGGATCGCGCTACTTTGACCCGACGGATGCAAACCTCGCTCGAGGCGACCGTGCCAACCGGCGCGGAATCGTTTTCCGTAACGAGCAACCCACGGACACGTGGACTGTGGGCTTTGGACGCGCGAGCCGAGACTTTGGGTTGCTCACCGCGGTAGTGGTCGCCAAGCCGGAAGACAAGGTGGAGTACACATTCAAAGAGAACGGGCCCGGCAAACGCGTACTGCGCATTGTTCGTGGAAGCCAGACCTTCCTCTTTGATTACGACGTTAAGTCGCAGCGAGTACGGGCATTGTCCGCACCCGTTGAACGAGGGTACGCGGACGGTGGGCTTACTCCGCGCTGATGCGCTCCGCCACCGTACGGTTGATACGCCAATCAGCGCGGCCTTCGCTGAAGCCGGAGTAGTACAGCTCGAAGTTGAGGTCGTCTCCGCTGCCGTGAGGGACTAGGGCCGACTTGTAGAGGTTGGGGTAGCCGGACTCCTCGTGGGAGATGATCGGGGTGTCCGAGCGCTTCCAAGTCACACCGTCCTGAGAACGCAGAAGGTAGAGGTTACCTTGCTTGACCGTGCCTGGGATGATGTGGACGAGGCCGATGTATTCACCGTCGTAGAGTTGGACGTCGATGTGCCACAGGCGCTGCCCAGACGTGAGGCCAGGGTCAAACGACACGGTGGTTGGTCCGGACCAGGTTTTGAGATTCGAGCTTTCGTAAAAGACCACGCGATTAGGCACACCACCGCCGTTGGCTACGCCGTAGAGGCGCCATTTCTCTCCTGTCCAGATGAGGGCTTGAGACATGAACTGCGGCTCACCGGTCCAGATCTCTTCTTTTTCAGACCAGTGCACTCCGTCGTCGGATTTCACTAGGTAGATACGGTTGGTTTTTCCGTTCGGGCGATCGACCATGCGCCAAGTCAGGTACATTTCGCCGCTAGGAGCCATGACGAGCTGGGTGTCGGAATTATGCGGGTTAGGCTTGCCCAACTGGTCATCGATGGGGTTGTTTAATCCGTCTGGAACCTGCCAGGTCCAGCCGTCGTTGGAGACGAGCACATTCGGATCCTCAGCGCTTTCATCGCTGGCTGGGTACGGGGTCATCGCCATCCAGTACTTCCATCCGTTCCAACCATTCTCAAAGTAGAGGACTGAAGGGTGGGTGGCTTGGCCGCTGCCTTCGTGGGTGGGGAGGTTCAGCTGTGGACCACGAGGGGCAGTCCACGCCCACAATGGATCTTTATCTTCACTGGTGGCGAGCCGGTCTTTGATATCGGCTACGTGCTTCGCAAAACCAGGGGAGGGCTCCACGGAGGTGACGGGGGCAGGAGCTGTGCTTGTGGTCGATTCCGCCGAGGAGCTGGGTTCCTCAGTAGGTGCCGGGGAGGTTGAAGGGTGAGTGGACTCAGGCGTGGAAGTGGGAGTGCTTGGAGTTGTTGCAGGGGTGGTGCTCGGTGCTGGGGCCGACGAGGAGCCGTTGGAAGAACCGACTCCGGGCAGTATGCCGGTGATGAGCGCTAAACCGCCGACACTTGCTGCAAGCGCTACGAGTGCAGCAACGGCCTGCCGGACCTGTTCCTCATTGAACTGGGGAAGGGCAGGCATCTGGAAGGATGGGAATTGTTGTGCCTCTGCAGGTGCTGGGGTGGTTGCCTGTCCGGTAACCAGAGAGGCGGTGAGGGCTAAAGCAACGAGTGCTTTACCGGTGCGTGGCGGTCGACGCATGAGAGACTCCTTTGTGCATGAGGACGAGACAAATCGAAGTCTAGTTTGTGGTGACGTGTGAGGCAGGGGAACGGGGTGGACATCGACAAGCGCGTGCGCCACAACTTCCGTTCTTTAGTAGGCCGAGGTCCTATGCGGGATCCCCAGTACATTAGGATTGACCTATGGCTAATTCCACTTCCGTCCGCACTGTTGTTGTCCCCGCAGCGGGTATGGGTACGCGTTTCCTGCCTGCGACTAAGACTGTCCCGAAGGAGCTTCTGCCTGTCGTGGACACACCAGGCATTGAAATGATTGCCGAGGAAGCTGCGGGTGCCGGGGCAACACGGCTAGCTATTGTGACCTCGCCTAGCAAGGACGAGGTCATGCACCATTTTGATGAGTTTCCTGACCTGGTTGAGATCCTGCGTGCTCGTGGAAAAGATGAGCAGGCAGCGAAGGTGGAGCGTGCCGCGCAGATTATTGATCCCGTAGCTGTTGTCCAGGACAAGCCTTTGGGCCTAGGACACGCTGTTGGTTTGGCGGAGTCCGTCTTGGACGAGGACGAGGACTACTTTGCTGTCATGCTTCCTGATGACGTCATCGAGCCCACTGCAGCTATGAGCGAGATGATTCGTGTGCGCCAGGAGCATGGCGGATCGGTGCTGTTGGCTGTTGAGGTGGATCCGGCACACGTGTCGAACTATGGCGTGTTTGATATTGAGGACACCGACGAGGACAGCGTGAAAAAGGTTGTTGGCATGGTGGAGAAGCCAGCAGCGGAGGACGCACCGTCAAACTTCGTCGCAACTGGCCGCTACCTGTTGGACCGCGCGATTTTTGATGCTTTACGTCGCATCAAACCGGGTAAGGGCGGGGAGCTGCAACTGACTGACGCGATTGACTTGCTTATCTCGGAAGGCCATCCTGTTCACGTCGTGGTCCACGATGGTATCCGCCATGACCTTGGCAACCCAGCAGGTTTCATTCCCGCCAGCGTGGAGTTTGGCTTGCGCCATCCAAAGTATGGACCGGGGCTCTTTCGAGACATCGAGGCGATTATGGAGAAGTATCGGCCGCATATGGGGTAGGGAATTCGGGCAAGTGCTCCGGCTTACGGGGGCTATCCAAATCTTGAGGTTACCCAATCTACTTCGTCCCCAAACAGCCTAGGTTGCTGCGCATCGTGTTCAAACCCCTTTAGCTCAGCGCCGTATAGTTTCTTCAACCAAAGTTCGTGGCAGAGCCCGAACTGAGGGCAAAGAGTCTGTGGGAAGCTACAGAACTTAGAAGGGGAGCGATTGCTGGAGAATTCCTACTTGGGGTGCGTAGCAGGAGTAGCCAACGAATAATTCCGAACCTGATTCTAGATGGACCCAGTCTGGTAAGAACGCTTTCACTCTGTCATACGAACAGAGCAAACACTATTCATTTTTGCCAACAGAAGAATTGGAGATGGCTAACGAGATGGAAGCTGATTTCTTACGCGTTGGAGCTGATGATTCGGTGGGTGAGGACATACTTTCTAGGGAGCGACTGGTTGATCATGCTTGCCAAATGATCCGTAATGTTCATTCGGAGGAGAGTAGCTCTGTCGTTGGTGTAGTGGGTGCTTGGGGGTCCGGAAAAACTTGGGTGATGGAGCGTGTGGCTCAGGAGCTTGAGGCCAGTGAGTTTGATCGATGGAAAATTGCCCGATTTACCCCGTGGGCTGTTGATAGCCCAGAGGAATTAATTGGTGAGTTTTATCAGTCAATCGGTGAGGCTCTCGATCTGGGCAAAGATGAGCGGTTCCAGAAAATCGTTGCGCGGGTCGTGCGCTTTTCTGGTTTGTTTGCTGGCATGGTTCCTGTTGCTGGCGGGACTATTGCAGCTACTTCCGATGCCGTAGCCGACTACCTGGAAAGACCAAAGTCATGGAATTCACTGTTTAGTGAGGTCTCTAAGGTGATCCAGGAAAAAGGGTTCAATGTATTGGTTGTTGCTGATGATATTGACAGGTTGCAAAAGCCTGAACTCTATTCTCTCCTTAAAGTTATTAGGCTGTTGGGGCGATTCCCTGGAATTACTTTTCTCCTTTCTTTGGATGTCGAGGCTATTGGGAGTAGCGTCGGGGCTGACATGTCTTCCGATGCAGCCGGCGCGGGGGCTGTCGGTCTCAAATATTTAGAGAAGTACATTCAGTATCGAGTTGCCGTTCCTCCGCTCACTGATTTTCAGAAAACGAAATTGATTGAGCTAGTTCTGTCTTACTGTGAGGATAGTTCGCAATTCGAATTTGATCACACAAGCCATGAGATCCATACATTTATACAGAACTGGCTTCGGCTGCCCGTAACCATCAGAACCGCACAGCGATTTGCCCATCAGCTTCTATCTACGTTGGCACAGCTCAACCCGGCTGAGGTTGATTTAACCGATGTCCTAAATCTGCAGCTCCTGCAAACGACCTATCCCTTTGTTTTTAACCGACTCCCAAAATACAAAGAGATCTTGACTCGTTCGGAGAGTCTTTCAGAGAAAGATCGATCCTACTTTGAAAAACAATTGATCATGGGAGTGACAGGAATTGAGAATTGGATTGAAAGGCCTTCAGTTCGGGGGCTTCAAACCTCTAATCCGCATAGCAGCTTATCGGAGGCAGAGGTGGTTGTTGGTGTCTTGCGGGAACTATTTCCAGTCCTTGATCAGGTAAAGGGAACTTGGAAAGCGGGAACAGAACGAATTTCTGATCAGAGCCATTTTGATCGATATTTCACACTCAACATTGATGATGATGACTTGTCAGAGTTAGAGGCCGATCGGGTGCTGAAAGACGCAGCGAAAGGAAAGGCCTCAGAATTCGAATCGCTCTTGGAGTGCGAAGATACAAACTTACGGTACGTTATTGCCAACCGGTTGGAGCTCAGCTTCGAGCGCTTAGAACCTGATTTTAAACCAGAGGAATGTTCACGAGTCTTGATGGCTGCCGTTCGGGCACTGAACACTCGGGAAAATATGCCTGGAGCTGCCAACAGCTGGCTAGTCTGGTTCATAGTAAATCTTATGTCCACGGCACGTCTAAAATTGGAAAAATCATCGATTTTGAGTCTCTTGGCACACGGGGAGAATCACAAAAATGTAGGCCCACTCATCGCTCGGGGAGTCCTCAGGGAGAACTATGGCGGTTTGCCTCCAGCGATGTACATGGCGTTCGTAGAATACGGCAGAGTCCTCATTGCTTCCTTCATCGACGATATGGCAGAAGGGGATCGCGCGCCTCTCAATGTCTATTGGAGGATTAACAGCTTTATTTTTCTATATAAATTGTGTGAGATTGATGGCGCGCATCAAATAAATTTTGATCCTAGCGTCGAATTTCGGAGAGCTTTCGAAGCTGGGGAGTTTTCGGCGGCGGACTTTGCATCTAGGTTTGTTTCGTTGGATTCTCTGGCTGTTGGAGGTAGCGGTAATGACGAATACAAAATTGAAGTATCGCTGATCGAGTATTTTCGAGACTTTGATGATCCTTTTTTCGACGCTCCAGTTCACCGAGATGAGCATGTGGATGTTGATACCTGGGGAGAACGCAAAGAATTTGCACGGGGACGATGCGGCGAAAGGAAACAGCATTCCTCGTCGAGTGAGCGCCTTGCGCGGCTTGACTTATGAAAACCCGGGCAGAGCTGGGGCTTCTTAGTGTTGCGGCGCGCTATTTGGCTGACGGTTAAATTGCAACAGTTGCTGACGGTAGGCGACGGGAGCTTAGGCGCAAGTCGGACGTCGTCAAGCGCCCTGCGTGGGAGTCGGGATACGATCCTTGGGCGAACACGTAGGGACCCAGTAAGAGCGTAGAGAGTCCGGTTGATTGGTGACAGAACACTGCGATGGTCAACATCGGTTATGTTCGTCGAATGAGAGGTGGAACCCTGAGTTGGATCTATTAGAGCTACAGCACACCTAACCAAGAACCTCTAGACTTGCCAGAAACGCGCGCTGGGATCGTCCGCAAGGTCCTGGCGCTCAAGGTGAATTGTCTGGAGTGAAACTACATGTCGGAGAATGCGACACTGCGGAAAACGATGAAGCCCTCGTGGGTCTTTGCCATGGCGTTGGGTGCGGCGATTGGCTGGGGCGCCTATATCTTGCCGTTCGACTGGATGCAGAAGGCGGGGCTTGCGGGAACACTCATCGGCTTTGTCATCGGCGGCCTGATGATTGCCGTTATTGGTTTGAGCTACGGCTTTACCATTCGCGCGCTGCCGCTGACCGGTGGTGGCGTGGCGTTCGCTATGGCTGCGCTCGGCCGGACTCATGCGTTTATCGCGGGATGGGCGCTGACGCTGGGGTACTCGTGCGTTGTCGCGTTGAATGCGTCGGCGGTCACGCTCGTCTTCCGTGTGACTTTCCCTGAGCTGGTTATGCGGGGCGTGCTTTACGACGTCGCCGGGTGGACCATCTATCTCCCCGAAGTAGCCATTTGCTCACTGTTTATCCTTGTGTTCGCGTGGTTGAACTCCAAGGGTGCTGCGCTCTCCGGCCGGTTCCAGTTCTTTGCTGTTGTGCTCATGATCCTGGCGGTGGTGGTTATTGTGGCGTCGATGGTTATCTATTACGTCGCCGCGCGCCCGGAGCTTGCTCCCGCCTTTCCTGTAGATGTGCCGCCGGCTGCGGCGGTGGCAACCATCATTGCTTTTGCCCCGTGGGCCTACGTGGGCTTTGATTCCATTCCGCAGTTGGCGGGCGAGTTCAATTTCTCGCCACGGAAGGCGCTAGGCCTTCTGATGTGGGGTATTACTGTCGCGACGGTCATTTACATGGCGATGATGCTGGCGACGTCGATTGCCGTGGGCACCCACCACGATGCTTTCGAGGGCGAGGCTTGGCCACCGGCAGCAGCCATCAGCGAGGTGATGGGGCCGGCTGGTTTGGTGCTCATGGTCGTCGCGGTCAGCGCGGGTGTGCTGACAGGTCTTAATGGTTTCTACACCGCGGCAAGCCGCGTGCTGTTTACGCTGGGGCGAGCGAACTTGGTCCCGCGCCGCCTAGGTGAGTTGAAGGGCAAGGAGCACGCCCCGCGCAATGCGATTCTTTTGGTGTGTGCGGTGTGCCTGGTGACCCCATGGTTCGGGCGCGCGGCGTTGACGTGGGTCGTCGATATGTCCAGTGCTGGCATCACGGTGGCGTATTTCTACACTTGTTTCTGCGCCTGGAAGATTGCGCGCACCGGGCAGGTTCCGGGGATGCCGAAGCCCATTGCGCCCAACAAGTTCTACGAGTACTTCGCCCTGGCTGGGTGCATCCTCTCCGTCGGGTTCTTGGCGCTGCTCTTTGTTCCGGGCTCGCCTGGCATGCTCGGAACGGCCCCGCTTATCGCGCTGGTTGTTTGGATTGTGCTGGGGCTGGCGTCGTGGGCCATCAAGAGCCGGCAGCTGAAGGATGTGCCGCCGGAGGAGACGGCGGCGTTGATTTTGGGGTAGCAGATCGATATCGCTGGTGTGCTCTTACGCAAGTACGGGATTTGTAGCTTTGATCGGGGCAGGGGAGAGACGTCGTCAAGCGCACGCGTCTTGTATACGCTAGCCCCGACGAGCTCCCGCAGCGCTGAGCTCAGGGCGTCGGCAAGCTAGGCGGCTGAGGACTCGTGGGGTAGCTCCACTTCGTGTCCACTAAACGAGGGTAACCTCTCAAAGAGGCTGTTAAGGAATTGACGTACGCTTCGCACTTAACTGTTAAGCGTACCTTTCTAGTTGTCAGACCTTAAAGAGAATCCATGAATATCCAGTGTGGAGAATTAACGGGCTCTTCCGGTTTTGGGGTGCGTAGCGGG